>JAIOHN010000239.1 GCA_019912985.1 Anaerolineae bacterium
CGCCATCTGCGTCGGTGACGATCACGGTGATGTTCACATCACCATAAGCATCAGCACCGCTGTTGGGGCGCACACGTACCGTGCAGCTTCCAGTTGTGCAGCTAAATTGGAAGTTGCTGGGTGTGTTGGAAACGATCGTAGGATCGGATGAAGTTGCAGACAGCGTGAGATTGGCGACCGGCGTTTCCACATCACTGATGTTAAAGTTGACCGGGCCACTCAAGGTGTTATGAGCCGTAGTGATGGAGGACATCGGGATGGGCGTGATCGCCGGTGGGTTGTTATCCGGGTCGAGACACTGTGAAAATTCCGATGTGCTGTAGTCGAAGTCCGTACCAGTAGGACGACGCTCTGTGGCGGTCAGCGTAATGCGGTTGACACCGGGCTGCTCAGGGATCGTAATTTCGAAGGTGTAGTTACCGCTGGTGCTGCCTCCAACCTGCGTGATTCGACCATCCCCCCAGGTCAGGGTATCCAGATAAGTCCGTCCCTCACCGTAATTCGAAGGATCGCAGGTGGCGTTGCCGAAAAAGTCAATTCGGTAAGCCAGCGGCGGTGAGAACCCGGAATTGGCTGTGGTGTTCAGCGAGCCAGTAATGGTGATATTTCCGCTGTCCCGGCTGACACCTGTCACAATCGGGAAGTTTTGCAGGTGATTGGCACCTTCATCGGTATCCCCGCCATCATTCGGGGTCACGCCCATGTTGCCCAGGTCAATGCCGAGGCCGCCATTGGTGTGAATGACATTTTTCATCACGGAGTTCCCGACACCACCATCTGTCGGAATCGCAACACCTGCCAACGTATTGTAAGCAATAATGTTGCCACCGATGTCATCTTGCGGGTCAGGGCTGGCCGGGTCTGTACCGATCTGATTACGCTGGGTAAAACTCATCACATTGATACCGTTACCGCCGTTACCTAGCGCAGTTGTACCGTCTGCACCCAGCCCAATATAGTTGTTTTGAATACGATTGGTTTCGGATACAACTCCATTAGAGCCTGACAGGCGAATACCATCGCCGGTATTTCCAGAGATCACGTTGGTCGCTCCAGCGTCCGTGCTGCCGATGACACTGTTGACAGCGCCACTGATCAGGATACCCTGGCCGCCATTGGGCAGGGCCACGTTGCCGGTCACATTCACGCCGACATAGTTGCCGAGAACACGAGTATCGGTGGTTCCTGTCCCGGCCAGTTCGATACCGTTCATCAGGTTGCCGGAGATAACATTGCGTGTAAGCGGGTCCGTACTGCCGACAAAGTTCTGTGAAGGCCCGGAAATACGGATGCCAACGGTATTGCCCAGGGCAACGGTACCAGTTACGTCCACGCCAATCAGATTGCCATAAATGCGATTAGCGGCGGAGTTGTTGGTGATATAGATGCCATAGAACGTGCCGCTGCCATTGCCACGATTACCAGCAATCACATTGCCCGCACCTGAAACCGCATCACCGATATAGTTGTTGGTCCCAAATTCGATGAAGACACCGCCCAGGCCATTCCCCGTGCGATTATAGGTTGCACTCGTGAACAGGCCGGTGCCGTTGAGATTCGTGCCGATGAAGTTGCCGGAGATGACGTTATAGTCGGCCTGATAGGTGGCTTTGGTGATATGAACACCATAACCAGCGTTGCCAGTAATGATGTTGCGATCCGCCGCTGTCGTGCCGCCGATGGTATTACCGCGCGTGCCGGACAGCCGGACACCGTCATCATCATTGGGAACCATGCCGTTGGCATTGTAGTTCAGGCCGATGTAATTCCCCCGAACAAGATTCGCCAGAGACAGACCGCTTGCTTCATTCAGGTTCTTGATTTGAACACCATTATCGCCGTTACCGGAGATGATATTCCGTGCACCAGCAACCGAACCACCGACCAGATTGTCTTCACTTTCATCAATGAAGACACCATCTTTGTCGTTGCCACGATCCAGCAAGCCAGTGCGGTCAAGGCCAATGTAATTGCCCTGAATGATATTGTTGTTGGCAGTGGTTTCCGTAACCGTGGACACACCTTTGATATGGATGCCGTTTGCCGTATTGGAGGAAATCAGGTTTCGATCCGCAGCGGTCAGGCCGCCGATGGTGTTAAATGTGCCTTCGTCGATAAAAATGCCATCTGCCAGGTTCGGTTGGGGAACAGAACCGCCATTTTCCAGGCCAATGTAGTTGCCGGAGACGGTGACGTTGGAGGCATTTTCGATGTAAATACCGTTGGCTTTGAAACGAGTAATGGCTAGACCCTTGATAGTCGAACCATTACCACCTTCCAGAATATGCAAGCCGTTTGATTTATTGGCAGCACATGATCCAGAGCTAAAGGCATTGGAGCCATTGAGCTCGATACGGATAACCGCGAAGGTGCTATCGGTTGCAGGCTCAGCCCCGGTCTGTGAATAGCCATCAATGATCACCTGATCGATAATGTCAGGCAGTGGGCAGCCAAAAGGCAGGATTTCATAGGGTGGTGAGACAAACAGCGGGTCGTTCATCTCAAATTCGATAATATCAGGATTGTCCGCAATGGAAGTGCCTGCACTGCTGCCGCATTCGGGATAGAGCACGAGGCCAGTGCTGCTGTTTGCGGATTCAATCGCCTCACGCAGCGTACATAGTCCATCATCGGCGGTCGAATTATCGCGTGGTGAATTAACCACAAAGATCGCAGGTTCGGTTGGCTCATCTGCTGGAAGCAGGAAGTTCGCCTGCACTTCCGGCGTAGATTCTTCCGTTGGCTCCGGAGTGGGCAGGGGAGCATCCAACTTATTCAGTACCACATCATCAAAAGCCGCAGCGCCATCACTGACAAAGCGAATCGCGCCTGCATCCAATGTACTGGGGTCGGTGTACGTGAACTGCGCCACGCGATCAACCGCCACGGTGATGACGCCACCAAGCGCCTGAACATTCACCGGATGCCAGGCATCCGCTGCACCCGCATCCGCGCCTTCCACCAGCAAAGTCTCGCCGCGATAAAGGCTGGCTTTACCTGTCTCGGCAATGGCGAGGCGATAAGCCTCGGTGCCGCTGCGGAACTGGATGCTGATGGGGCCACGTACACGCAGCGCCAGCAGGAAATGCGGCCAGTCAATACCATTGATCAAGGCCGTTTCACCGGCTGCCGCAGCCGCCAGAAAACTACCATTATCCTGGGTCAGTATCCAGCCAGGGCTGAGGACCCAGTGTGTAGAGATGCCGCTCTCAAAATTATCACTAAAAATATCCACAATCGGCGTCGCAACCGGTGTTTCGGTTGGAGCCGGGGGTTCTGCGGTAGGTTCAGTGGGTTCGGCAGTGATCTCAGCAGTCGGTTCGATCGTGACTTCTGCCGTGGGCTCCACAGTCACCTCGGGGGTGGGAGGCGTCGTTGGTTCTTCGGTTGGGACCGGGGTCGGAATTTCGGTTTCCTCCCCCAGTGGATCATCAATGATGATCACGCCAATTGGCGCTTCCTCAGTGGTTTCTGCCGGTGGAGAAGAATCTTCCTGTGCCTGGATGACGGGAGCCATCAGCACCAGGCAGAATATTATTGTTACTAGAAGACGAATCTTCGTCATTATAACTCCCGGTCACAAAACATGACCAAACTAAACTAAATTGATAAAACCATTAGAACAGCACAATGCCGTCTATTCTAAATTGTAGCCGAAGTAGAACGTAAATGTCGTTAAGTTTGGTAGTTTTGACGCAAAATTCGCATAACTTACCGCGTATTACAATGGACACGTTTCTACCCAATATAGGATGCGTTCGAGTCTTATTAAACCTGTCAATCTTTACGACTCCCTAACATGCCAAGACTACACTGCAAACTTATGACAGTTGTCATACAGGAATTACGTCATTCATCTACTAAGGCCGTTTTTCTATCATGACGCAAGCGTCTCCGCGTCTACCAGTGAGCTTTAGCATATTTTGCCCGCCGTTGATCACCTATCGTGATTCGCATGAAAAATGCGAATTTGATGATAAATAACGGAATTTGTTCGCATTAGGAGGCCGAAACCGTTAAAAATAGGGGATGAAAACCATCAGGAGGCTCGTCTAGCATGAGTGCAGCGCTTGCGTTCCAGGGTGGCACACTGGTTCTCTATCAGGTCGATCAGGATGTGTCGGTGCCTGCGGCTTTCCAGTGGATCAAAGGCCGCTGGCGCTGTCCCGCGCACCATTATCCCACGCTCATCCCCTGGCTGCGCGAACAGGGTATTCGTGATCAGGTGCACCGCTGGCAGCGGCTGCCGCTCAAGCTGTACGACACACGCCAGGCGCACGATTATCAGTATGCCGCGTTGAAGGCATGGGAAGCTGCCGACCAGCGCGGCAGCATCGTCCTGCCGACCGGCGCGGGCAAGACCTTTGTCGCCATCCAGGCGATCTACCGGCTCAAGCGCTCCGCACTGGTCATTGCGCCGACCATCGACCTGCTGCACCAGTGGTATGCGCGGCTGGTCAATGCCTTTCAGATTGAAGTCGGTGTGTACTACGGTGGCGAAAAAAGCATCACGCCGCTGACCGTGACCACTTATCATTCCGCCGGGGACCTGATCGCCGCCCAGGGCAATCAATTCAAGCTCATCATCTACGACGAGGTGCATCACCTCCCCGCGCCCAACTGGGGCGAAACCGCTTTGATGTCACCTGCACCAGCCCGGATGGGATTGACCGCCACTTATCCCGAAGCGCATGAACAGGAAAATGGCCGCTGGCGTGTCGACGAACTCATCGGTCCGGTCGTCTACCAGCAGCCCATCGACTCGCTTGTGGGCAGCCGCCTCGCGGAATATCGTACCGAACGCCTGCGGATCGACCTGACACGCACAGAGCGCCAGCAGTACGACGCTGATTATGCAATCTACACGGGCTATTTTCGGGCGCACCAGCTTCACCGCAAGCACGGCCCGAACTGGCTGCTGGAACTCATGCGCCAGGGCGCTTATGACCGCGATGCGCGCCGCGCCTACCTCGCGCGCCAGCGGCTGGTACGACTGCTGGCTGGAGCGGAAAACAAGCTGGCCGCGCTGGATGACCTGCTGCGCGAATACGCCCACGAGCAGGCGCTGATCTTTACCGAGAGCAACGATGTCGTGTACCAGATCGCGCGCCGCCATCTTCTCCCAGCGCTAACGTATGAAACCAAAGCTGCCGAGCGTAAAGCCATCCTCGATGCCTTCCAGAGCGGTCAGTATCGCGCACTGGTCACTTCAAAAGTCCTGAACGAAGGCGTGGATGTGCCAGAAGCAAAAATCGCTATCGTCCTGGGTGGCAGCGCCAGCGCCCGCGAGTATATTCAGCGCCTGGGTCGCGTGCTGCGGAAGGCAGGCAACCGGCAGGCAGTGTTGTTTGAGGTGATCGCCCGCAAAACGCTGGACGAGGGCAAATCCCAGCGCCGCCGACGTGGAGCATATCGTTGACCAACCATGCTGACAGGTGACCTGGTCCGGCCCCGACTGAGCAATGTCGGGGGAAAGCTCAAAATTGACCTGCTGGATGCGGAGCATCCCCGCTGGCAGCATACAGCCGCTGATCTGATCGCGCTGATGCAGCAGCATGTCGGCCAACCACAGCAAGCCTGGGAAGGTGCCCTGGCACACTATGAAGGCGACCGCATTGATTACACGGTCGTTCGCGGCCTCGCCAAAGTCCTCAGCGACGCCGCCACCTTTACACCGCTGGTGACATCCATTTCGCCAACAGATTTACGCGCCTATCTCTTCCAACAGGGTCCCGCTTTCGAGCGACCAGACCTGTTTTTCCCGCAAACCCGCGACGACATCATCCGCGATACCGGGCAGCACTTCGGCCTGACCGCCGAGCAAGTGGAGACGCTGCTCTATGCCGACCGGTCTGCCGCTGCCATCCTCAATGATCCTGGCCCGGTCTGGACTCCATACGATCTCATCGCCCGTTACAATCTGGAACTGGCCCGCGCAGCACTTTACTGGTGCGATGGCATGACCATCGAGATTTACGATACCTTTAAGACCTTCTGGCGCTATCTGAAGCTGTTCAAGCTCATGTTCTGGGCAAACCCGCTTGAAGCCGGCGGTTATCAGGTGGCGCTGGATGGTCCCATCTCGCCGTTCGTGCAATCGACTACCCGCTATGGACGCCAGTTCGCGGCGTTTCTACCTGCGTTGTTCCTGTGTGAACACTGGTCGATGCGGGCGATGGTGCGCCCGCCGAACATCGGTACACGGCTTATTTATGAGCTCGATAATCACACCCCCTTCCGCAGTCATTTCAAACGCGGCGCAGCTTTCGATAGCCAGATGGAAGCCGACTTTGCCGCTGAGTTCCGGGCGAAGTTCGGTGATGAACGAGCGAAATGGGAGCTTACGCGGGAGGATGAAGTGCTGCTGTTAGGCGATACGGTCATGATCCCCGACTTCGCGCTGACTCACCGTCAGGATGGACGCCGCGCCCTGATTGAAATCGTCGGCTTCTGGCATCCGGATTATCTGCGCCGCAAGCTGGAGAAGGTGCGCGCCGCTAAGCGCTCTAATCTCATTCTGCTGATTTACGAAGGCGTGAATCTGGCGCAGGAGCGATTGAAGGATATCCCGGCCCAGGTGCTTTATTTTCAGAACAAACCCGTACTTAAACAGGTCATGGAAATGATTGAAAAAGTTGCTGAATAAGAGGAAATTTCCTCCATTATTTATTTCTGTATTATAATTATTACGGAATTGGGATGACTTCTTGTGTATTCTTCATCCTGGAAATCCCGATTCCTGTATACACTGTTTGTAAGGTTACTGTTTTACACATAAGGTGATTATTGGGTGGACAATTGATATCCCCAAATTCACAGCGCTTTAGCAGCGTCATGTGCTTTGTCGGAATTATCATATCTGTAAGCGTCCTGATAGGGTGGATCTTCGATATACCTGCTCTGCGCTCTGTGCTGTCAGGCTTGGCAACCATGAAGTTCAACACGGCTTTGTGCTTCCTGCTCCTGGCGGTATGTCTCTACGCTTCCATTCAGAAACTGTCCCTTTATTCCCGCATCCTGGCACTGATTGTGTTGGCGATTGCCGGGTTGACCCTGCTCCAATACCTGGCAGCACTGGACCTGGGTATCGACCAGCTTCTCGTAACCGATACGGCCACCGCGCCAGCCAATTTCCCAGGACGAATGTCACCCGGGACTGCCATCAATTTTATCTTGCTGGCGATCGCTCTGCTGCTTTTCAATAATGAGCGCTTACGGCGCTACGCGCAGATATTTTCGGTCGCCGTAACCACGATCTCCTTCTTCGTGCTGTTGGGCTATTTCTATCGGGTCGAAGAACTCTACCGGCTGCCGCTGTTTCAGTCGATGGCACTCCATACCACCTTCACATTTTTGATACTGAGTGTGGGTCTGATGGTGCTCAACCCCGACAACTCATTCCTTAAGCTACTGCGGGATTTAGGCCCGGCGGGCAAGTTGACCCGCTGGTTATTTCCCTCCGTCATTTTTATTCCGGCGCTGCTGGGCTGGATTATCTTACTTGGTGAAGAAGCGGGTTTTTACAGCGATACCAATCGACTGGCTTTATTCGTGGTATGCATCGTCATTATGCTGCTCATCATCACCTGGCTAACGGGACTTTCAATCCAGCATACCGATCAAGCACTGCGCCGCACCCGGACCGCCTACCGCATCCTCAGCAACTGCAATCAATCTTTAATTCGGGCAGTTGATGAAAAAAATTTGCTTGAGGATCTTTGCCAGCATATTGTCAGTGAGGGCATCTATATCTGCGCCCAAGTGTATTACGGCAATGACAATCATGATCTCCAGGTGGTCATGGAAAAGCAGGCTCCAGAATACAAAAATCTCGATTTTAGGGAGATGTTCCGGTATCTCGCCACCGTGACCGGCTGGACGCCCCGGGTGGTTGTAGTATCCGCGCCCGAACCTGTGAAAGCAGCGGTGCTGCCCATGCTCAACGGCTTACTGGTCGTGTACAGCCCATTTGAATTCAGCCTGGACGATCAGGAGATGAATTTGTTGACCGAACTGGCCGGTGACATGGACTTTGGCCTTCGAACCCTGCGCGACCAGCAGATTCGGCAGCAGGCTGAAGATCAACTGATTTTCCAGGCGAACCTGCTGGAGAATGTGTTTGATGCCGTGGTTGCCACCGATGCCGGCCAGCGTATTCGCTACTGGAACCAGGCTGCTGAGAAAATGTACGGTTGGTCAGCCGATGAGGTTACCGGCCTGACATTGCGGGAACATATTCCAACCGAATATCTCAGTCTCACCCGATCCGATGTACTCGAAAAAGTAAAGCAAAGCGGTTACTGGCGGGGCGAAATCAAGCAGCAGCGATCCGATGGGCGCTGGTTACAGGTGATGACCAGTATAACTCAAATACGCGACCTCAATGATCAGGTGACTGGCTTAGTCGCTATCAATCGGGATGTCACCGAGATCCGTGCCGCCGAACGCCGCCAACGTGATATCGAGCGTCGCTTTCAGACAGTATTTGAGAATGCGCTGGATGTCATCATTATCGCGAACGGGAGTGATGGCAAAATCATTGCGGTCAATAATGCGGTCAAACGGATGTTGGGCTATGAGCCAGACGAACTCACTGGGCAGGATTTCGCCACACTTTTTCCATCGGACGATGACACAAACAGCTTACTTGAAAGCCTGGAAGCCTACCGCGAAGTCACCACTGCGCAGAAATTCCTGTGTAAAGATGGTAGTATCCGCATCGCTGATTTCTCCGCTAATCTCATCCCCTGGGAAGACAATCATGCGATTCTGGTGTTCCTGCGCGACATCACCGAACGTCTGGAAATGGAACGCCAGCTTATTGAAGCAGAACTCAACCAGATACAGATGGAAAAAGAGCGTGAGTTGATCCGCCAGCGAGAGCAGGTGATTGCCACTGTTTCTCACGAGTTTCGAACACCCCTCACAGTGATTCACTCCTCCACGCAGATTCTTGAGCGCTACCCGCACCGTCTGGACGAGGTACGGCGGCAGGAGCTTTATAGCCAGATTCACACGCAGATTGATTACATGCTCGGGTTGATTCAGGACATGCTGGATTTCACGCATATCCGCACAAAAACTTACCGGCCTCAGTTGGAAGCAGTGAACCTGAAAGACTTCTGCAAAAAATTATTCGACCAGATGCAGCTGACCAGCCAGAGCGAAGCGGACTTTGTCTTTGAAGCAGGCAGTCTCTTTGAATTGGTGACCATTGATAAAGCGCTGCTCAATCACATTTTGATCAACTTGATCGGGAACGCCATCAAATATTCACCCCAGGGCGGCGAAATCCGCTTCGGGCTTCAACGAGATGATGATCACGCTGTTTTTGAAATCAGCGACCAGGGGATCGGCATCCCGGAAGAAGATCAGGAGAATTTATTCAAACCCTTTTTCCGGGGCGGCAATGTCGAAGGCATTGGCGGTACTGGCCTGGGGATGGCAATTGTTTATGAAAGTGTCCAGACCTGGGGCGGTGTGTTGAACTTTGAGAGCAAGCTCGGTCAGGGTTCTACTTTCAGGGTGCGTTTGCCTCTCAATAGCATGATCACACCCGACCTTGTTAACGATGGTTCTTGATGGTGGTAGTCGCCAGTTCGAGAAAACCACCCACGTTATCGACTG
The DNA here is from genome assembly GCA_019912985.1 of Anaerolineae bacterium. Taxonomy (GTDB): domain Bacteria; phylum Chloroflexota; class Anaerolineae; order Aggregatilineales; family Phototrophicaceae; genus JAIOHN01. Next base: position 9,628 of record JAIOHN010000239.1, read on the forward strand.
AAGAGACGGGATAACTGCGTACCACCTTGAATTTATCGCGGCCATTTTTGCCGCCGTCATTGTTGACCCGTGTCCGCAGCATGAGTCGCCGGTTACGCACCCGCACATCCAGAGTCGACCAGGGT
>JAIOHN010000240.1 GCA_019912985.1 Anaerolineae bacterium
CCCCCGCCGTATGCCATTCGGCAATATGGACTGACAATGGAACGCGATTTGCTCTATCAACGGGCAGATCAGCGCCTGGATATGATGCTAGACGAGGGCTTTATCGAAGAAGTGCATGAGCTGCTGGCACGCGGTTATGATCGTCAGCTTCCCTCCATGAGCGGACTTGGCTATCGCCAGCTTGCGGCTTCCATAATCGGGGAAACCTCGCTTGAGGAAGCGGTCGCCCTGACTCAAGCCGCCACCCATGATTTTATTCGCCGCCAGTACACCTGGTTTCGCGGCCATAACACGAGCATAATCTGGTATGATGTGAGCCGTACGGATAACGCGGCGATCCTCGACGACAGCACCCAATGGTTACGGGAGCATACGTAAAACAATGCGCTTTCTTAATCGGTCAGAAAACTCTACCAATTCCTTGGTCGGCATTTTCCTGCTTATTTTGCTGGCAGTGTTTATCGGCCCGAACATGCTGCCGCGTTTTGTCAGCTCGGTAGCCCCCGGGCTGGATGAAAGCATCCCCTGCGCGTGGCTGCGTGAGGGCCAGGAACGGGCTTATCACCAATCCCTCATTGGTCGCGCAGCCGCCAATCCGTTGAGTCTGTCAGTCCGAACCAGCGCCGTCCCGAATACAGCAGACGGTGTGCTGTCTATCAGCATCACCGTATCCAATAATTCCCTCGGTACGATCCCGATCCTCTACAATTCGAATCAGGTGATCGTTGGGGATAATGGCACCAGTGGCCTGGGCATCATTTTTACACCACCTGCCAGCATCAACCTTGGCACAGGTCGCCAGGATTCCACCAGTTACCCAGAAGAGAACATTCGTATCCTGGGGCCGCGCCAGCGCTGCGTCCACCGTATTGACATTCCGGTATCGCAGCTCGATCAGTCCATTCTGAGCGGTGCCTCCCAGGTGCGGGCTTACTATCGCATCAACAGTGCGGGGCAATCGGTTCCAAACCCAGCCGCAACCGCCATTTATCCTGACCAGGGACTGGATACTGTGCCAAATGGTTATATCGAGTCTTCATCTGTCCCTATCTCGCTTTCCGCACAATGATAAAATGAAGGGACGCTGAACCTTCACAATTTAACGTTGTAGTATAATAAATCCAGGTTTTAAGTTGCACGCCCCAGGTGTGTACTACCCAACTACAGAGGGTGCGATTTATGGCAAATAGTCAAACCGAACAACCGATTTTAATCATTCGAGATAACAACAACGACACCCCCGAACAACATATTACGATGGATCGCGACTCGTTGACTCTGGGACGTGGCGAGGAGAGTGATATTGTGCTGGATGAGCGTCAGGTCTCGCGCCAGCATATCCGCATCTATCGTCAGGGCAACAAGTTTTTTATTGAAGACTTAGAGAGCAAGAATGGCACCTGGGTCAATGGTCAGCAGCTTAAAGGTTCACGCGAATTAGGAGACGGCGACGAAATTCAACTGGCACTGGTAGTACGGGTGCAGTTTATCGGCTCTGGCGCAACCACGCCCCTGCCATTTGATCCACCCACACACATCGGTGGACGGCTCCATCTCGACCGTGAAGGCCGCCGCGTCTTCATTGGCGAGGAAGAGATTGACCCACCGCTCAGCCTGCCACAGTACCGCTTGATTGAACTGCTCTACAACAATATGGGGCGCATCTGCACCCGTGACGAAGTCGTGGATACCGTCTGGCCGGAAGCGATGGGCGAAGGCGTCAGCGAACAAGCGATTGACGCACTGGTACGCCGCCTGCGGGATCGCCTTGCCGAAGTTGATCCCGACAGTCAATACATCGTCACTGTTCGCGGCCACGGCTTTCGCCTTGATAATCCAGACTAACTCTTCAACAGCCCACGCAAAGTCAGAAAAATCAAAAAGAGCGGCGAAATCCGCTCTTTTGAATCTTTAACACTACAAGTGTGGAGCAGCGCTATTCTCTCCATTTAAGCGCGCAACCCCTGGGAGCGGTATCCACTATGATAGGATTAGTCCCACCCAGCACAGAATAACCAAGCAACAAAGGTGGGGATGATGCGATTCATCAAGGCATGAAGAATTCAAGGTTGTGATCGGGGTGCTGATACCTGAAAGTCTTCGTAGTGAAAACGTGCTTGATGAATGGGGTTGGGCACTTTCAAATCAGCGGAGGCTATTTCTGCTTTGGTTGCGCGATATATCTGAGGAAGATATACCACCGCGTTTCATTCGTATCCAACGCCTTGATCTCAGGAAAGATCCTACCCTAGCCTTGACCATCTTCGACAGGCTCTGTCTACAGCTGGTCTTATTCTTCCCTCAGATTATCCCATTCGAGTAGAAACACGGCAAGAAAACCTACAAATCCATCTCGCGATACAAATCGTGCTCAGATGCTCGCGAAAGTTCATACAAGCTGGATTTCTTGTGCACTTTCGCTGGTCGTGGTGTCCAAGCCCAGTAGTTCACCCGTCATATCATCGACAACGACTTCAATACCGACTTGTTGGCCGCTGACCTTGAGGAAGGTGCCGTCAGCCCCAATGACGGCTCGCTGTTTACCTTGTTGCATTTTGGCTTTCAGTCGGACACTCTGCTGCGCTTGACTAATACCGGTCGGATAGACGCGCAAGGTGCAACCACAGGTCACGCAGCGGTGACGACGACTGGCCACTTCTTCGTGGTCTGTATCGCGCACGGCTTTGGCTTCACCTCTGCGGCCATGCGGCTTGAACACATTTCCAGAACAATTCTCATAGGGGCATTGTTCTGGCACTTGGAACTCGTCGGGTTGGAATTTGGGCCACCGGACTTGAATGCGCATGGATACCTCCGTGCGCCTACTCTACTGACTTGTACCACTTCTGGCGGTAGCTGGCATAGGTCCACAGCATGTGCGAACACGCTTGACACGCAGGGCGATTATGGTAAGCTTATTGTATAAATGTTTGCGTTGCAAACTGATATGTATTGAAAACTTATTTGTGTCACCGAAAGAGGTGAACGATGTCTCAAAATGTCAACACTCGCGATCTCGACCTGGGCGAAATCCGACGGCGAGCTTACCGGGCAGTGACCCAGGATGGTTTGCTTGAACTATTGATGGGTATTGGATTCGCGGCGGCGGCCACTTTCGTGGCACTGGACGTGTTCCTCGACGTGCCGCTGTTTTTCTTGATCGGGGTCCCGGCATCGCTGCTGCCGCTGATGATAGCTCCGCTCCGCCGTCGGTTTACGCATCCGCGTATTGGGTACGTTGAGATGGTGTCAGAAGAAAACAAGCGGTTGATGCGAGGAATGGCAGCGGCTGTGTTCCTGCTAGGTGTGCTGGTTCTGATTATTATCTTGTTGGCACTGGCACTGCAAGAACCATTCCTACCTGTTGTCGCAATTTATGAAAACTTCGCTGCGGTCCTAGGGTTGCTCCTCGGCATAGCTTTCCTCTACATGGCCGTGTCCTATGCGATCATCCGCTTCTACGCCTTTGGCCTGCTGTCAATAGTGGGCGGGTTGGTGGCCCAGACTATGGACATGAACTTGCTGACTCCAACGGATGATCCGGTCGCGAAATGGATGCTGTACTTCGCAGTGATGGCCGTGGTTTTGCTCCCAAGCGGAGCCATGATATTCGAACGCTTCCTGCGCAACAACCCTATTCTGGAGGAGAATGGTGGGTAAGCAAAACGTGGGTAGCGAAGACCTTCAACCCCTTGCCGACATCGACAAGATCATCCACGAACCGGCCCGGTTCATGTTGATGGCTTACCTGTATGTGGTCGTCAGCGCGGATTTCCTGTTTCTGATGCGCGAAACCGGGCTGACGCGCGGCAACCTCTCCTCACATATGAGCAAGCTGGAGAAGGCAGGCTATGTCGAGGTTGAGAAGGAATTTGTGGACAAGAAACCCCGAACGTTGCTCCGTCTCACTGATGAAGGACGGGCTGCTTTCCGCATTTACCGGAGGAATATGAAGCAGGCGCTTGACAGCTTACCGGATTAAGGGTCTGCTCGCTGCCCTTCAATCCGCTCAAAACGTAACGCTTTGATAATTGGGAAACACATGCTGCCATAAATCCCAATTGCCGAACAGTCAGATGTTTTCGTTTGTCTTAAGGCTTCAGCTTTAAGCCTCGTCCCTTTGAGAATATGTTATTTATGATTTCTTTAACTAGCGCAAGTGGTGTTAATAATCTATGTTAATTTCCCGCAGCGAACTCAGGACAACGGAAGAGGTGGGCGTAATCCATATTGGGTGAAAGGGATAATGCAAATATATTGTAAGGGTGTATTGTTTGGGTTTTATGTTCGATTGGATAATCCAGACTAAATCACATTTTTAAGACCTTTATGGCTGGTGCTAGTCACCAGCCACCTCAGCCTCTGCCAGCGAATTCTCAATCGCTGGCCGCCGCAGCCATTGATAAAGAAAGCCACCAAGCGCGGCCCCAATCAACGGCGCGACCACATAAATCCACTGATCTGTGGCGATACCTGCAATCAAGGCTGGTCCTAGCGATCGCGCCGGATTCATGGACGCGCCACTGATCGGCCCACCCCACAGCGCATTCAAGGCCACAGTCGCGCCAATTGCAATCGCCGCAGTCTCGCC
>JAIOHN010000241.1 GCA_019912985.1 Anaerolineae bacterium
CCTTTACTGATTGCCTGACAGAAGCACTTGAAGAAGAGCTTCCCAAAATACCCAAAGACCAGAGAAAAGAAATCAGTGATGAACTCAAGAGCTATTTCAGGCGGGATTCAGTCAGGTCTGAATTAGTTGAATTGGCTCTCACGGTTGGTTTGGTTATGCCAGACCACGCCACCAGCTTACCGGGAGCAGAAACCGATTTATCGCCTGTAGGAAATACTATATTTCAGAAATTTATCCATTTTTTACCTCATCATATCCGTGTTGAAGCTCAACGCCCCAATAGTCCCCTGGAAAACCTGGTTAAGCTCGCGGATATAGAAGCGATTCGCATCAGCTTAGAAAATTTACCGGTTCAGCTATCCAGGGAGTTAACCAGACTTCTGGATGAGGGAACGCTGTCAGAACATGACTCCAAACGCTCATTACCAGGGGCGCCTCCTCCCCCGCCGGAGTTTGTTGGAAGAGACACCAAATTAGACGAACTTGAAAAATCTCTGGCTGCTAGCCGCATTGTAGGCATTTGGGGTTCTGGTGGAATAGGCAAAACAAGCCTCGTACAGGCCTATTGTGCAAAAGAGGAAGTTCAACAGTATTCTGTTTTTTGGGCAGAAATGACGGAAAACACGGAAGCCCTTCAAATACTCCTGGCATGGGTGCGATTTGCTCGTCCCAATTACGAGATCAATCCATCCATCACTGAATACCAGACCGCCGATGAAGTCAGGGTATTGCTCACAGAATTCATTGCCAATCATAGTCATCACCACGCCTTATTTATTATTGACAACATTTGGGAAAATCAGATTGATGTTGCCCAAATGATCCTGCGATGTATCCCGGACAAGTGTCCTGTAATGATCACCACGCGTCAGAAAACCGTTTTATCACGCCTGCAGCTATCAACAAAAATCATTGAATTAGATGTGCTTAGTGACACCGAAGTAGATTTGTTACTTGACCAACAGGTCAAAAGTATCTATTTCACGCCCGATCATCGAGCAAACATAAAATCGCTTTTAGATGGGCACCCCATCGCGTTGGTACATGCGATAAAAACTTTGAATCAAGCTGGTGACAGTGATGATATGGATCTCATTATTCATTCATATCACAGTAGTTTTATTGAAGGGCAGGATATACAAGCGGAGCTTGAAGAACTTTATATCGACAGCCCAGGCTTATTCGCAGTGCTTGAATACAGTTACAATCAATTAGGCACAGAGGCGAAGCAATGCTTCAGATTATTAGGCATTCTGGCACCAAACTCACAATGGGATAAACAATTAGTCGAGCACCTGTGGCCTGTATCAAAATCTGGAAGCATGATTCGCGCGCTTCACACCCATGCGCTGATTGACAGAAGAACAGACACGCTTTATGCCCAACATGCTTTGCTTCGTAGTTATGCTTTATGGCAGCTACGACAGTGTAACGAGGTCGATAAAGCTCAACTTTATTACGCAGAATCCATAGCAAAAACTTCGGTCAATGCCCGAGATATGCAGCTACGGGAAATACAGTATCTTGTTCCGCACATTGACTGGGTAGGCCACATTCTTACAAACAGGTTGATTGAGCTTTTCGAAGAACCATCAGAGGAGGAACAAGCAATTTTAATCCAGTTTACAGAGTGTTATCTGGATTTCACCAA
>JAIOHN010000242.1 GCA_019912985.1 Anaerolineae bacterium
GCGTGGGTCGGTGGCAGGGATGATTTCGATACCGGCGGCCTGCCACTGTTGAATCGAAAGCGCGATTGCTGGGAGATCGAGCGCAGCGATGCTCTGCGCAATTTTCGGCCCAACGCCAGAAACCTGCTGCAAATCATCGACGCCAGCCTCAAATACCGCGGGGATGCTGCTGAAGTGGTCTTCAAGCGCGCGTAAGGTTTTCAGGCCGACATGCCCTGCCAGGCTGAGGGCAATCCAACCGAGCGCCTCCAAATTTTATTCTTCCTCGTAATATTCAATGATCGACAACAGCATGGTGTTGGTGTAGGTGTTCACATGGCGCAGCACATTACTCCACTCGGTGGGGTTACGCGGTGGATTAATTTCAAGCCAGGTGAGCACGGAGTTGATTACAAAATCGCTGAAAAAGAAGAACCCACGTACGGCTTGTGGGAGAGTCAGATGATCGTCGCTTAAGATGCGCGCATAATCCTTACCGATGCGAATCGCCTCCGCCAAACCGGAGTCAGGCGCGCCATTTGCCAGATATTCTCGCAGTGATTCAAGTACACGGCGGCCCTGTTCGCGCATATTCCGGCGGGTTTCTTCATTCATACGCTCGTACCAGGCCACATCTGTCAGGTTGCCACCGCCCACTTGCATCCGTGTCTGGCCCAATGCGCTCTGAATAATCACCTGCACCTCGGTGGATTGCAGCTCACTCTCACTTTCAGCATACTGTAACAGGTCGGATTTTCGGAAGCGGCGATGTTTGCCGGGTGTGCGCCGCGAAGCAAGTTTGCCTTGATCCGCCCAGTTGCGCACAGTCGCCGGATGGACGCCCAGGATGTCAGCAGCTTGGCGCAGACTTACCCAATCGGATGAATCACTCATGTCCTTGTTCCAGTGTTAAACGTACCTCAAATTAGTATAGCATTTTTTATAAAACTTCTGTGTGATACCTAGAAATGGTTTGTAAGTTCTGACAGGTACATAAATGAATACAGGAGAATGACACCCTGAACATCATTCCCCAATGATCCTCACATCTATAGAACCAGTATCGCCGCTTTCGGAACAACAGCCGGGGCGTACTTGGGTTAATTAGTATTGCGATTTCAAGAAGGTAGCAGTCACGGGCAAACAACTGAATCCGGGTACACAATCGGCCCGCGCTTCTGCGCAGCAATATGACATCCCTGTGTGAAGAGATGATTTATTCGTACGTAAAAACCCCGGCAGTATCACCGGGGTTTGGCTTTGTCAGGGCCGCGAAGATAACGTCAGGCTCAATTGAACGGCCTGTCCATCGCGCAGCACCGTCAGATTCACTGTGTCGCCAGGGCGCGTGTTGCTCGCCAGGTAACCGATCAAGGCGCTAAAATCGGTAATCGCTTCGCCATTAATCGCCGTGATGATGTCTGCCGAACTGGGAACCGAAGACCCCTCGACGATCTGGCGGTTGCCGGGATTGCGCAATCCCGCCTGAGCTGCCGGGCCGCCGGGTTCAACCCGATCCACGACAACGCCACGGGTGTTATTGGGCAAATCCAGAGTCTCAATCAGCGCCAGATTCACATCATCACCACTGATGCCCAGATAGCTATAATTGACCCTGCCACTGGTCAGCATTTCATTGGCAACACGCTGCACCAGATTGCTCGGAATGGCGTAGCCGATGCCGGAATTGCTGCGGGTGCGGCTTCTGATCTGGGAGTTCACACCGATTACTTCCCCATTCAGGTTAAACAAGGGACCGCCGCTGTTGCCGGGGTTAATGGCGGCATCAGTCTGGATCACGGAGCCGATGGCATAGTTGTTCAAACCCGTAATGCGCCGGTCCAACGCGCTGATGACGCCTGTCGTCAGGGTCCAGCGTTCGCCAAAAGGACTGCCGATGGCAATCGCGCTCTGGCCGATCACCAGATTATTGGAGTTGCCGAACATCACCGGATGCAGATTTTCGGACGGCAGATCAACCTGGAGCACAGCCAGGTCAGAATCAGGGTCCACACCCACGATCTCACCGCGTGTCAGAGTCCCATCATAGAAGTTGATCTCAATCCGCGTCGCCCCGTCAACCACGTGATTATTGGTGACGATATGCCCTTGTTGATCAATCACGAAACCAGAACCGGAGCCGAATGCAAAACCTTCTTCCTCAGGAAACAGGCTGGAACTGCCAGATTCTTGGGCAACCACATTGATCGACACCACTGAGGGGCTGATTTGTTCATAGAGGCGTGCCAGACGCTGTTCGTCGTCGGTGAGGTTGAGCT
>JAIOHN010000243.1 GCA_019912985.1 Anaerolineae bacterium
AATTGGGACCCTACTACCCGAACCTATGTGGAGTTCAAGACCCATGTTGAACCGACACTGGTTCCTACATCTATTCCTACGCCCGAACCCCAGTATCGGTATGTCGATGAAGCACTTGATGCGGGGGACTACCCGGCAGCACTGACTATGCTTGACGAAACCGCCGCACGTAATCAAGATTATTACCGCGAAAATCCTGATGCGCTGTATGCTTATCAGTTTCAGCGGGCTTTTATCCTAGAAGCTCTGGACCGTCCTGACGAAGCTCTCGCCGAATATCTCGCTATCCATGAAGCCGCACCTGACTCCGCCTGGGGGATGTTGGCGAGCTTACATTTCGAGGTATCGGAATAAAAGTTAAAATAAAAAAAGGCGACCGTTTGGCCGCCTTTTCGATGATCTGTTTTGGGTTATGCCGGGGGCGCTTCCAGCTCGTCTTCCTGTTCCTCTGCTGGCTCCAACACCAGCTGGTCTTCATCGTTGGTACGAATGACCACCTCGCTGGCAAGGGTGAAACGTCCCGAGAGAATGCCATCCGAGAGCACATCCTCAATCTCGCTTTGAATGAGGCGGCGCAGCGGACGCGCACCATATTCAGGATCGTAGCCGTGATTCGCCAGCCACTCGCGTGCTTCCTCAGTCAGATTGATCATGATGGCGTGTTCGATCAGGCGATCACGCACTTTCTTCATTTCCAGCTCGACAATCTGCTTGATTTCGTCGCGGGTCAGCGGGCGGAAGACCACAGTCGCATCCACACGATTAAGGAACTCTGGCCGGAAAGCACGGCGCAGTTGTTCGATCACGTGCTTACGCAGTTCATCATAGGACTCTTTCTCGGCAACCGCTTCCTCACGCTTGAGGTCGAAGCCGAGAGTTGAACCACGCTTGATGGTATCGGCACCGATATTGCTGGTCATGACAATAATCGCGTTCTGGAAGCTGACTGTGCGCCCACGGGCGTCCGTAAGCTGGCCTTCTTCCATCACCTGAAGCAGCATGTTGAAGGCTTCAGGATGTGCTTTTTCGATTTCATCAAAGACGACGATGCTGTATGGGCGGCGACGGATGGCTTCGGTCAATTGACCGGCATCCTCGTAACCGACATATCCAGGAGGCGCACCGACCAAACGTGCCACCGAATGCCGCTCCATGAACTCACTCATGTCAAGCTGCACCAGCGCATCTTCACTGCCAAAAAGGAACTCGGCCAGGGTCTTCGTCAGTTCGGTCTTCCCAACACCCGTCGGCCCCAGGAACATGAATGAGCCAATGGGACGACGTGGGTCCTTGAGACCGGCACGCGCACGCCGCACAGCCTTGCTAATCGCCTCAATCGCCTCGTGCTGGCCGATGATGCGGGCATGGAGTGCATCCTCCATGTGCATCAGGCGTTCGCTTTCTTCACCAGCGATCCGCATGACCGGAATACCCGTCCACATAGCGACCACTTCAGCGATGTCTTCAGAGCTGAGGCGCGGCTGGTTGGTTTCTTCATTCCAGTTGGCTTTGAGCAGATTCAGCGTTTCGCGCAGGTTATCGCGCTGCAACTGGAGCTGCTGCAATTCCTCTTCGCCGGCATCCTCTTCTTCTTCAAGAAGGTGCAGGTCTTCTTCGATATTACGCAGTTCACGCTCCGCATTGCGCACCTGAGCCGCTTCCGGGCTTTTGTACATGCGCAGCCGGGCTGATGCTTCGTCGATCAGGTCAATCGCCTTATCGGGCAGGAAGCGATCCGGCACATAACGGGCGGAGAGATTAGCAGCTGACTCGATGGACTCATCGGTGATTTCGACGTTGTGATGATCCTGGTAAGGCACCTTGATGCCCTGGAGGATTTCAATCGTCTCTTCGATGGTCGGTTCACCGACCATAATCTGCTGGAAACGGCGTTCGAGCGCCGCATCACTTTCGATGTGTTTGCGGTATTCATCGAGCGTGGTCGCACCGATACATTGAAGCTCGCCACGAGAGAGCGCTGGCTTCAAAATATTGGCGGCATCGACACTGCTACCTGCTGAACCCGCACCGACCAGCATATGCACCTCATCAATGAAGAGGATGCTGTCGGATGATTTCAATTCTTCGATGACGCGTTTCAGGCGTTCTTCAAACTGGCCGCGATACATCGTTCCGGCGACCAACGACCCGACATCCAACTGAAGCACACGTTTGTGCAGCAGCGGCTTGGGCGTATCACCGTTTACAATTCGCTGGGCCAGACCTTCGACAATCGCGGTTTTACCCACACCAGGCTCACCGATCAGCGCCGGATTATTCTTGCGGCGGCGGCTGAGCACCTGGATCACACGCTCAATTTCCGTTTCGCGGCCCACCACCGGGTCAAGCTTGCCTTCCTGCGCCAGAGCGGTGAGGTCGGTCGCAAGCTGGTCCACCAGCGGTGTTTTACCACCGGGCTGCCGTCCACGTGAACGGGACTCTTCCTGATTGGGCTGGTTCGATTGCAGCGGGCTTTCCTGCAAGACACGCCGTGTCTGGCGGCGCACTTCTTCTGGGCTTACGCCCAGACGTTTGAGCACATCAATCGCTACACCTTCGGACTGGCGCACCAGACCCAGCAGCAGATGCTCGGTTCCAATGTAGTGATGTCCCATGCGCCGTGCTTCATCAACGGCCAGCTCCAACACCCGCTTGGTCCCTGGAGAGAGATCAAGTTGTGAAGTGGGTGTACGTGTGCTGGCACGAGTCAGTCGCTCAACAAGTTCTTCTACTCTACGCTGTTCTAACCCAAGATCACGTAAAACACGGCCTGCAACGCCACCTTCCTCGCGCATCAAACCCAACAGCAGATGCTCGGTTCCAATGTAGTTATGCTGGAGCCGCTCAGCTTCATCCTGAGCTAGACTTAGCACACGCCGCGCCCGCTGGGTGAAGCGTTCCATTTTATTTGGCACGGTTCAATACCTCCGTCAATGGTGGCCTAGGCCACCCACTACTGGCTATACTTATTCTGAAACGTACATCCAATTATAACAGTAGATGCCACAACACCTAAGCCTATATTATCAGCACTTTGTTAGAAAGACACATTAGAAAGTACGTTTGTTACAATTTTATCACACCACCCTATGGAAACAAAACGAGGGCGCATGTGTCAATGGCCCTCGTCGTTGGTGTCATTCTTCAAGATGAAGCTATTCCCAATCGAGATCCAGGTCCATATATTCTGCGGAATTAACCCGCTTCAAGCTCAACCCCAGGCGGCGGTTCTCGATATCAATCTTGACCACTCGCAGCGTGAGGACATCGCCTTCGTTTACGACTTCGCGCGGGTGATTCACGCGCTGTTCCGACAACTCCGAGATGTGAATCAGGCCCTCAATCTCCGGCGCATCGGTCAACTGCGCGAAAGCACCGAACTTGGTGAGCTTGGTAATTGTCCCCTGGACAAGCTGACCCACCGCATAATTGATCGCCACTTCATCCCAGGGATCGGCTTCCTGGCGTTTCATACTCAGGCCGATGCGTTTGCGATCCGGGTCGACACTAATCACCTCGACCTTGACCTCATCACCCACTTTGACCAACTCGCGCGGGTGTGTAACGTGTTTCCAGGACATCTCAGTCAGGTGGACCAGCCCTTCGGCACCACCCACATCCACAAACGCCCCAAAATCAACCAGGCTGACGACACGCCCGACCTTTACGTCACCCACTTCCAACTCGCTAATGAGCGATTCTTTGCGACTCTCGCGCACTTCGCGCGCAGCGGCACGCTCAGAGAGGATAAGACGGTTACGGCTGCGGTCGACTTCCATCACCTTGACGGCAATCGAGTCGTTGACCATCTCTCCCCAACGTTCTTCGGGCGTGGATCCATCGACCACTGTGCGGCGTTCTGCGCTAATCTGGCTCTGTGGCACAAAGCCGCGCACTCGCCCGAAGCGCACGATCAAGCCGCCCTTGTTGTACCCGGCGACATTGCTCTCGTACACTTCCTGACTGTCACGGTATTCTTCGGCGCGCTGCCAGTCCAGTTCTTCCAGCGCGCGATTGACCGACAGGACCAGATTGCCCTGATGATCGTGGGGGTTGACCACATAAACCGGTATCACTTCACCGGGTTTTAGCTTTTCAATTGTGTCACGGTTCATCCGCTCCAGTTCGCGACCGGGGATGATGCCCTCAGATTTACCACCAACATCCACCAGAACTGAGGTGGGTGATGTCGATACGACCGTGCCTTCCAGCAGTTCACCCCGTTTGAAAGCCGGCACACCTGCATCACCAGCCATCGCTTCTTCCATCGTGGTAGGT
>JAIOHN010000020.1 GCA_019912985.1 Anaerolineae bacterium
GGTCAGCCCCTTGAGCGCCACCGCGTCACCCATGAATGGCGTCATCGAGTTGTACGCCAGCCCGAAAAGCACCCCCGCCGCACCTGCCAGCGCGCCTGCCAGGAAAAAGGTGAAGCGGAAGACTCCGCCGACATTGATCCCAAGCAGCCCCGCAACCCGATTGTTATACGCCACGGCGCGCATCGCCTGACCAATGCGGGTGCGCATCACCAGGAATTGCAGCAGCGCCATCAGCAGCAGCGAGACGATCAGGATGATGACCTGAATCGGTGTCACACGGAAGGGCAGCCCTTCAATCGTATCGGTGGGGATGGTGCCGGGCGGGAAACGCTGCACCTGAGTGCCGAATGTCAACTGGGCGATATTCACCAGCAGGATCGACGCGCCGATGCTGCTGATCAACTGTGAGATGCGCGGGGCATCGCGGCGGCGCAGCGGCGCGAAGGCCACCACATCCAGCAAAATGCCGATCAGGCCCGCCCCGACCATCGCCACCGGCAGCGACAGCCAGACCGAAAGCCCAAGCTGCGTGACCGTGACAAGGCCGATGAATGCGCCCCACATGAATACCGCGCTGTGCGCCAGATTCAAGACGCCCAGGACGCTGAAGACCAGGGCATAACCCAGTGCGAAGAGGCTGTACACGCCTCCAAGCCAGATGGCATTTACAATTTGCTGGGTGATGTTCATACAGCCGGTCGTTTCGCGGAGTAGAGGCGCGGGTCACGCGCCCCTACGAAAGGTACAGGCACTTATTCTTCGGCCATCACAACCGCAAGCGGTTGGAATGCTCCATCTACCACGATCTGCGCAATCGGGTCGTGCAGCGCATCACGATTTTCATCGAAGCTGAACACACCCAACGGGCTGTCAAAGTCGGTGATGCCTGCCAGCGCGTCACGCACTTCAGTGCGATCGACTGAGTCGGCACAGCGCACCGCGCTCGCCAGCAGCCACGCACCGGTATAAGCCTGCGCGGCGAACTGGTCTGGCGAAGCGTCATAAGCAGCTTCGTACTGTTCGACAAACTGGACGCTGCTGTCGGTTGGGTCAGGGTTGCCATAATTCCAGGCACCGCCGACGATCAAGCCTTCGGAATCTGCGCCAGTATCGCGCAGCACAGCCGGGGAATTGAAGCCATTGCCGCCGATGATCGGGCCGTCATAACCCAGGGCGCGCGCCTGAATGATGATCTGTGTGGCCTCAGCCGCCAGCGCGGAAACGACCAGCGCATCCGGCTCCTGGTTGATGAGGTTGGTCAACTGCGCGTTGAAGTCCACATCACCTTTGGCGAAGGTTTCTTCGCCCAGGATTTCGATCTCATTATCTTGCAGGGCCTGGACAAACACGTCATAACCGCTGACGGTGAAGTCGTCGTCGTTGCCATAAAACACGCCGACTTTTTCCAGCCCCAGGATGGCTTTCGCCTGACTGATCGTTCCGGGGATGACGGCGGCTTCGCCCAGGCTGTCACGGAAGACGTATTCGCCCATGTCGGTGATGCCGTTGGCGGTGTTGCTCACACCCATCACGACCGTGCCGTTCTCTTCGGCGATCGGGTCAGCAGCGAAAGCCTCGGATGACAGGGTCGGCCCCAGTACGGCGACCACACCATCTTCTTCAACCAGCTTGGTCATCGCCGCGATTGCCTGATCACGGTTGCCCGCCGAGTCCTCGAAGGAGAACTCAAGCGTGGTGCCTTCGCCCAGATAACCCGATGCATTGACCTCGTCAACCGCTAGCTGGACTGCCTGCTGCTGGACTGTGCCGTAAACCGAAACCGCTTCGCTGAGGCCGAAGATCGCGCCCATCGTCACCGTTTCCGGCAGGTTTTCCGGTGTGGGACAGCTTTCCCACGAGCCGATCAGCGGCTGCTCCATTTCGTCCTGCGCCAGCACGCCGCTAAAGGGCAGCACCAACAACGCAGCCAGACACAAAATCAATAACAGTTTGTGCTTCATGATAATGTTCTCTCCCAGTAAAAAATTTTCACGATGATTCTAGCTCACATCTTTATGGGGAGCAAAAGTTGTTGCAACAATCGTTGGTTGGGGCTTTTATCCCTGCTCATATAAAGCCTCGACATAAGCCGTTACTTCGCGGATCATCTGCGCAGGATAGGGATAAGCGAGGCGTTCGGCGGTTTCCTGAGCCAGCCTGCGAAACAACGTCATCGAGGCCAACAACGCCTGCCAGCTATCCGCTGCGTCGAAGTGCGCAAAAATGTGGTGCAGCGCCTGCCAGGTTTCGTCGCTCACCCATTCCTGCATGAATCCACCCCGGTGCCAGGTATCAATTGGGGCCTCATGGGTCGCATGAGCGTGCCATTCCAGCATCTCCAGCATGAAGCGCTGCTGGATGCAGTCCGCCCACTTCACGGTCCACAGCCGGTCACGCTTGATGTGTTTCGCCACATAAACCGTGCCGTAAAAATACTGGTCGATGCAGCGTTTGAATGTCTCTGCTGAGGGGGACTTGTAGGGTGGATGATCGACCGGGGCAGGCATTTGGACAGCAACTCCATCCTTATCGAGCAGAAAAAGATAGCCGCGCTCCTGATCCGACCATAACTGCTGCGTATCCACAATTTTCTGCAATGCCGCATGATCGTTCACCGAAAGATCGACTTTATGCCCGCCCTGGTACAGAACCAGCCACAGGCGCGTTGGGGCATTGTGCTCTCGCACGATCATCCACAGGGGCGCATAATTCCGCATCCATTCGATATAACGGTCGCTGTCGGGGTCGGTGACGAACAGCAGAAAATCCAGGTCTGCATACTGGTCGCCGGGGTGAATGTTGCGTGCCGTAGATCCGCCAAGCACGATTGCGCGCACGGTTTCCTGGGCCGCTGCCCACTCGATCAACGCCTGCTGCAATTCCTCCAAAAAGGCATTCATGATCGTTTCTCCCTCGCATGAAATGGTCAACAGCTTTAATCAGTATACAAAATGCGAATAGGGGGTGTCTTGCAAAGCGCCGTGGTCAGGGTTTTGGCTGTCCCAACAGGACCTGCGTCTCATACTCGACGCGCAGATGCCCATCCACCGAAAACGCCTCGAACACATCCCGGTTGATGGCCTGAAACGGCGCAAAGTCCGGGTCATCTGGTTCTGGCGCTTCAATCCCCGATTGAGCCGACCCCCAGAAAGCTTCCCAATCCTCATTGTGCGACTGGCTGTAACGCAGCGTCTGGGTCGGATGATCTCCAAAAAGAGTCTGCACCGGCATCCGGTGCCAGTTCTTCGCCCCGCGTGCGACAAAGCCTTCAAGTGTGCTCAGCCTGGGGAAGAGCATTTCGGCAAAGGCCTGGTTGGTGAAGGTGTAGGAGACCACCGCGACCCATCCCGATGGTTTGAGAATGCGCAGCAGTTCGGCAATGGCTTCTGCCTGAAAACGGTGGAAAGCATTCCCGATCACCAGCAGATCCATGCTGTGATCAACCAGTGTGGTTTGTTCTGCGCGACCATCAATAATCTGGATATTGCCGTACATCTTCAACGCTTCCCCGGCGACTTCGCGCATGGCTGCGTCTGGCTCCACCGCATACACCGTGTCGCAGTGCAGCGCGAATAATCGGGACAGTTGGCCCGTTCCCGCGCCGATGTCCGCCACAACCGCTGCCGGCCCCACCTGCCTGAGCAGGTCGTCCACCATTGCTTTTGCATAAGGCAGCCGGTACTGCTCGTACAGTTTCGCTTTTTCCAGGTTCATTACCCTGTGTGCCTCCACTCTGGATGGAAGTATTCTCCGCTTTATTGTACTCGCTGCTGTGCTGGCTTCCCTGCCGCCAGCCCTGCGTTCCGCCGCTGGCGAAAGTGGCCTGAAAAATGGTAAAATAGGAACATCTGTTCAACAGGTGAAGCCTATGATTACCTTCAAAACGGCGTCCAAACCGCAGCGTTCGCTTATCCGTACCAAGGCCAAGACGAAGAACACTATTTTCCTCGAAGGCCCTGCCGGGACGGGCAAGACCACCGTCGCGGTGGAGCGGATGGTGTATCTGCTCGAAAAGGAAGTGACCGATGCCAGCAAGATGCTGGTGCTGGTGCCGCAAAAGACGCTGGCCCTGCCCTATTATGAGCGTCTGCGCCAGTCCGACCTGCCGCCCGGCGGTCAACCTTCCGTGATGACCCTCGGCAGTCTTTCAGAGCAGATGGTCGAGTTTTTCTGGCCGTTGATCGCCGCTGAAGCTGGCTTCGCCCAGCCTGCACAGCCGCCAGTGTTCCTCACACTGGAAACCGCGCAGTATTACATGGCGCGTATTGTCGCCCCTCTCATCGACCAGCTCGGCTATTTCGATACCATCACCATCGAGCGCAACCGCCTCTACAGCCAGATTCTCGATGCCATCAGTAAATCAGCCCTGATTGGCTTTGATCACACCGAGGTCGGCCAGCGCCTGTCGAATGCCTGGATCGGGGAAGAATCGCAGAAGCGTGTCTATGGTGAACTGCAAACCTGCATCAATAAGTTTCGCGAGTACTGCCTGGATCATAACCTGCTTGATTTCTCGCTCCAGATTGAAGTGTTTCTGCGTCATCTGTGGCCGCTGGCGCAGTGCCGCAATTATCTAATGGCGAAATATACCTATCTCATCGTGGATAACATTGAGGAAGACACCCCAGCCACACATGCGCTGCTGCGTGAATGGTTGCCAGAGTGTGAATCGGCGCTGCTGGTTTATGATAGTGACGCGGGCTATCGCCGCTTTCTGGGTGC
Source organism: Anaerolineae bacterium (assembly GCA_019912985.1). Lineage (GTDB taxonomy): Bacteria > Chloroflexota > Anaerolineae > Aggregatilineales > Phototrophicaceae > JAIOHN01. Next base: position 4,723 of record JAIOHN010000020.1, read on the forward strand.
CGACCCGGACAGTGCCTATGAACTCAAAGATTTATGCAAGCGCAAGGAAACCTTTACCGAAACCTTCGTGACCTCGCTGGATTTGCAGGCCTTTGGCGACCAGATGGCGCTCAGCCTCGACCAGTGGGCCGAGCCAAATGTGGGTGATCCCCGCGCGCCGCTGGTATTCGCTAATGTGCGTTTCCAGCCGGAGATGATTCAGTGGGCTGCCGATGAGATCGCCAATCTGGTTCATGGCGAGGCGCAGGTGCCGCCCGGTGAAATCGTGGTACTCGCGCCTTATCTCTCAGATGCGCTGCGCTTCTCGCTCATGAACCGGCTGCAAGAATATGAGGTGCCGGTACGCTCACACCGACCTTCACGGTCGCTCAATGAGGAAGCGGCGGTGCGCGCCCTGCTCACCCTGACTCTGATCGCGCATCCGCAGTGGGGTCTGCTGCCCACACCCTCCGATGTCGCCCACGCGCTGATACTATCCATCGAAGGGCTTGATCTGGTGCGCGCGCAGTTGCTGGCACAGATCGTGTACCGCACACCAGAACAGCGCCCGACTCTCACGCCGTTTGAAGATATTTTGCCGGATGTGCAGGAGCGCATCACTTACCGGTTGGGCAATCAATATGAGCGCCTGCGTGCCTGGCTGGATGAATACCGCGACGCGATGGCGCAAATGGACGAGGAAGCTGCGTATAACATGACGCTGGATGCCTTCCTCAGCCGTCTGTTTGGAGAACTGCTCTCGCAAGAAGGTTTCGGCCTGCATCGTGATTTTGATGGCGCGGCCCAGGTAGCCAATTTGATTGATTCGGCGCGGCGCTTCCGGCAGGTGGTGCTGCCGGGGGAGAAGCCGCTGGCGCAGGAGTATGTTGAGCTGCTGCGGGCCGGGTTGATCGCCGGGCAGTATGTGCGCGGCTGGGAGCTGGAAGCAGAACAGGCGGTGCTGATCGCGCCAGCCTATACCTTCCTCATGCGCAATGTGCCAGTCCAATACCAGTTCTGGCTCAATGTCGGCGGGGCGGGATGGTCAGAGCGCCTCTATCAACCGCTGACTCATCCTTATGTGCTCAGTCAGGGCTGGCAGCCCGGTCATGTCTGGACCGACGATAACGAGTATGCGGTGGAACGTGAGGCGCTTTACCGGCTGGTGTTGGGATTGATTCGCCGCTGCCGCGAAACTATTTTCCTGGGTTACAGCGAACTGGGTGAACAGGGATATGAGCAGCGCGGCGAGTTGCTCGCTTCCATTCAGCGGATGCTGCGCCGCCTCACGCCGCCAGAAGAAGCCTCAGCCTGAAGCTTTCGCTGACGTCCCGGCAAGGACGACCTGATGCGTGCTTTCTGTATATCTCCCGTAAATGTACAGACTCATCAAAGTAAGGAGTATCAGTAGATGGCGAGCAATTCATCCAAACGACAGGCCCCGAACCTACAGGCATCCGTCATAGAATGGCTGCTTGATTCTGATCCTTCGATCCGCTGGCAGGTCATGCAGGACCTGACCAATGCACCACCGGAGGAGGTCACGGCAGAGCGTGTGCGGGTCGCTACTGAGGGTTGGGGCGCACAGCTGCTCGCCCTCCAGGGCGCCGATGGGACGTGGGGTGGTGCGGCGTGGAATCGTGGCTGGAACTCCACCATGCACGTCCTGATGCTGCTGCGCGATATGGGCCTCGATCCCGCCAGTGAACAGGCGCGCCGTGCGCTAGAGCTTGTCCGTAATCATGTCACCTGGCAGGGGTGGGAAGCCTATGAGGGCAACCCCTTCTTCGCTGGCGAGGTGGAACCTTGTATCAATGGGCAGGTCGGGGCAGTCGGTGCCTACTTCGGCGAGGATGTGCAAGGTATTGTTGACCGCCTGCTCACTGAGCAGTTAGCGGATGGCGGCTGGAACTGCGAGGCGGAGAATGGCTCTACGCGCGCGTCGCTCAACACCACGATCTGTGTGCTGGAAGCCTTGCTCGAATATGAGCTGCAATTCGGGAGCAGCCCGGAGGTGACCGAGGCGCGTCTGCGCGGGCAGGAATACCTTTTGGAACGCCGTCTCTTCCGCCGCAAGTCAACCGGGGAAGTCATCTACTACGACCGGAAGGATGGCCGGGGTGATGGACAGGATCAACCTGCATTTACTCGCTTCGCCTTCCCGACATGGTGGCACTACGATGTACTGCGTGGGCTTGAGTATTTGCGCCGTGCAGGAGTCACGCCTGATGAGCACGTGGACGAGGCGATAGAACTGGTCGAGTCGAAGCGTGACCCCGATGGCAGGTGGCCGCTTGAAGTTCAATATCCCGGTGCGATGCCGATTGAGATAGACGCGGGCGAGGGCTTGCCGAGCAAGTGGAATACGCTGCGTGCCTTACGTGTGCTGAACTGGTATGCTGCACCAGACTAACACATCTCTGGAAACGAATTCCCCAAATACTCGTTTAACTGGCAATCAAACATCACGCGTGACAATATCCATATGCCACGTGTATTTTCCAAACTTTTCGCCAACAAACTTGTTACTGCTTATTATCTTTCGATATAATGACAGCGAACGATTGATAGAAAGATTATTGCATATCTGTGGTGGGTATAGAAGTATACTTATATCATAGCTATAGCCTTAGCCCGAATCGAGAAGTGGATCATGTCTCTCAAAACCCAATTTACACAACGATTGAAAGCTCGAACGACCAGAGCGCTGCTGTTGGTCCTGCTGCTATCTGGTATTTTGGTGCTCCCCGCCCTGGGAGCAGTCAACACGGATTTCGAAAGCATCGCGGCGAATACCTATATTGACACCATTAATACCAACAATCTCGTCCCTGGTGTCACCTTCACCAGTGCGCCGACCGCAAATTCCTTCCGCGTAGTGAACTTTGGCGGGTTAGTTGGAGCGCCTTTTGCTGGCAATATACTCGGGAACTCTGCTGGCCCTGGTGCTCCAGATCCGACTAACCAGACTTTGACGCTCACGTTTTCGCAGCCCCAGGATTCCTTTTCGCTCAGTTTCGGAACAGATGGCAATACAGATTTCCAGGTACAGGGGCTTTTGAGCAGTGGTGTAGTTTTTACCCTGCCGTTCACGGGAGTAGACGTCCCCGCAACGGGCTTTCCCAGAGGAACAGCAACTGGTTCAGGTACGGTTTTTGACCAATTGATATTAAGCAGCTCTGCGACTCGCTTCGTGATGGACAATCTGGTCACGACTGATGCGCCGGTCCCAGGGATGACGGTGACGGAATCGGGTGGCACCACCGATATTACCGAAGGTGGCGCGACCGATTCCTATACGATTGAGTTGGATGTAGCACCGAGTGCGAATGTAACGATCGACATCACGCCTGACGCACAATGTACCGTGCTGCCGACGACACTTACATTCATGCCCGGTAATTTTGATACGCCGCAGGCCGTGACGGTCACCGCCGTCGATGATGGCGTGATCGAAGGTGCGCATAGCTGTGTGATCACCAACTCGATTGGAGCGGGGAGTGCATCCGAGTATTTGAGCGTGGGCAATGAGACTGTCACGGCCAATGTCACCGACAATGATGTTGCCGGGGTGACAGTCAATCCGACCACCATCAGCATTGCTGAAACCGCTCCCGGTAGCAATACGTACGCCTTAGTTCTCGATACCGTGCCAAGTGCCAGTGTCACGATCACACCCGCCTCGTCGGACATCACGCAGTGTACCGTCAGTGGTGCAGTCACCTTCACCACTGGCAACTGGGATACACCGCAGAATGTGACGGTCACTGCGGTCGATGACGCATTAGCAGAAGGCGCACACTTCTGCACGATTACCAACACCGTGCAAGCCGGAAGCGCGACGGAATATCTGCCAGTGATGGTGTCCTCAGTGACAGCCAATATCACCGACAATGATGTCGCCGGGGTGACCGTGAACCCGACCACCATCAGCATCGCCGAAACCGCTCCTGGCAGCAACACTTACGACCTGGTTCTCGATACGATGCCAACCGCCAGTGTCACCATCACACCCGCCTCGTCGGACATCACCCAATGTACCGTCAGTGGTGCGGTCACCTTCACCACTGGCAACTGGGATACACCGCAGAATGTGACGGTCACTGCAGTCGATGACGCCCTGGTAGAAGGCGCACACTTCTGCACGATTACCAATACGGTGCAAGCCGGAAGCGCGGCAGAATATCTGCCGGTGATGGTGTCCTCAGTCACAGCCAATATCACGGATAACGATGTACCAGGGATCAGCCCGGGGATGCTGCCGGTCAATATCACCGAGGGTGGTGCGACCGATACCTATACACTGGTGCTGAATACCATACCGACAAACGATGTCGATATCACAATCACGCCTGATGCACAATGTACCGTGAATCCCACCACCCTCACGTTCATGCCGGGCAATTACGATACGCCGCAGCAGGTCACGGTGACCGCAGTCGATGATACGGTGGTAGAAGGTGCGCATACCTGCGTGATCTCCAACGACGCAACCAGCACGGATGCAACCTATAATGGTCTCAATGTCAACGTGACCGCACAGGTTACAGATAACGATTCCGGACCGACCCGACCCCCATCGGGTGGCGGTTCCAGCAGTTCCACCAGTGCGGCGCTGCCACCATCCGTGCCGCTGTGCGCCGATATTGGCGGCTCAACCAACACCATCGTGCGCGCCAGTGTATCTCCAGGTACTGTGCCAAATGGCTACGTGTACTGTCGCGTGATTGCTCAAAACAGCTCGTACATTCGCTCTGCCAACGAAATCGGCAACCAATCAGTCCTTGATATGGGGGTCATTCAGGCGGTGGATGTCTTCGGCCTCCAGAGTGCAGGCAATTCAGTGGCGAACTTCACGCTGCCAGTCAATGTCTGCCTGCTGGGCAGCGGCGGCATCGTCTTCCTGGATGCGACGGCTGCACCGCGTATGCCGCAACCGTTGCCAGCATCAAGCAGCGGCGGCTATACCTGCGCTGCCATCCCCAATGCCGGTACGGTTGTGCTCACGGGTGTTCAGTTGGTTGCCCCGGCTGCCCCTGTGCAGCAGACGACCACACAGACCAGCGCCGTGCAGACGCTGACGAACTGCCGTGTGACCGCGACAGTGGGCAACCTGCGAGTGCGCTCAGAGCCTGTGACTGGCGATACAGTCACGCACATCGGTTATGAGCAAACTTTCGTCGCCAGCGCGTGCCAGGGCAATTGGTTCCGCATAGAAGCATTTGGCGAAAGCGGTTGGGTCAGCGGTGATTACCTCAACCTGTCCGAAGGCTGCGGCGGCTAAAATCCACGATCTCAAACATACGGCTCTGGAGTAATCCAGGGCCGTTTTTATTTGGGAGCATTGGTTGGCAGTGTGCAGGATGGCACATGAGACAGGCCAAAAAGCGCCAAAATGCTCCTTTATCGCCTACTTCAATATCCACCACATTTACTAGTTGAAGTTCGACTGTTTAGCTCATTAGATGGGGGCGTGATTGCGCTAAAGTATGTTCAAGTTGAAACAAGCATACCGACAAGCTGAAAGGAAACACTCTCATGTTAAGTTGGGCTTTACTGTTCTTCATCGTCGCCGTGATCGCCGCTATCTTTGGTTTTGGTGGTGTCGCCGGTACCGCAGCAAGCATCGCGCAGCTTCTCTTTGTGATTTTCCTGGTGCTGTTCGTCGCATCGCTGCTCTTTGGTCGCCGGATTTTGCGCTAACAATGAAGACTATCATAAAAAGAGCGACTGTCATAAAGCAGTCGCTCTTTTTATTTCCCTCAGTAGACCGTGTTTGAGGCTGATGCTACAGCCAGCCTCGCCGCCGGAATAGAATTGTCATCGCCACTGCCGAGATCACCATCAGTACTATAATCGACGTGAACATGAAACTGCCGGTCACCGGCAGCACAATCGGGTCGGATGTGGTGGCGAAATTCAGCTCAAAAAAGCCGCTCAGAAAGGTCAGCGGCAGGAAGATCATCGAGAAGATCGTCAGCCGGTTCACCGCTTCCATCATCCGCTGTGATTCCTGATTTTGCAGCATATCGAGCACATTACTGGAAAGATCACGCTGCGAGTCGATTACGTCGTAAATGCGCAGCAGTCGCTCGTACAAATGCCGGAAAAGATCGCGCGTGACACCACTTTCAGAGACACGCTGCTCGCCGATGACGCTGGAAAGCACTTCACGTTGTGGCGCGACCATCTGCCGCATATTGATTAACTGCTGCTTGATCTGATAGACCGGTCTATTGGCCTTCTTGTTTTTGAGTTCCCCACTCAGCAGCTTTTCCTCGATATCATTCAGCCGGTTGCTGACGCGATCCAGTAGTGGATAATAAGCGTCAATTACATACTGGGCGGTTAAATAGAGAAGATAGGCCACGCCTGCACGCCAGGCATCAGGATTTTGAGCAATACGGTCATAAGCATCATCGACTGCGGTTGCGTCACTGGGACGCACCGTGATGAAACAGTGATCCGTGATGATGCAGTGAATCTCTTTGCCATCCACTTTTGTAATATGGACAGAGGGTTGGAACAGCGAGAGAAACAAGTATTGAGGATAGACTAGGAGCGCGGGGCGTCTATCCTCACGTTGTAAATCCTGTACAACTGCCGGGTTCAATTCAAAGCGCTGCGCCAGCCAGTCAAGCTCTTCTGGGTCGGGATCAACAATGTCAATCCACACCATATGCTCATCATCGAGCGTTGCTTCCAACTTCTCGCGCTCCAGGTTCCGGCGTACTGCAACTTCCGCCTCTGGCGTCTCATCAAACTGTACCACCAGCGACCGAATCATATCCGTAATTTTCCGTGATGCATGTTATCCCTGTAATTGTGAACGTGAATGGGTAGCTTACCCACGCATTGATTGTACGCGATCTTCCACTTTATCACGCAGTTTCTCACCACGCTTGCGGGCATCGTCGATCCAGTCATCAGCCTGCTCACGTCCATCCTCAACCTGTTTGTTAAGCTGTTCCCGAACTTCTTTCCCGGTTTGCTGGGCAAAAAGCAGGGCAATCACTGCACCAACGCCAGCGCCTAAAATCAGGGCGGCCACGGCCAGTGCCAATCGTTCACCTTGAGCGCGTTGTTCTGCTTCTGCACTGTAATACATACGGTTGTTCATGTCGACTTCTCCTTGTTAGCGAATACGATCAAATTTATTGGGTTTTCTGCACGGTATTGCGCAGGTCACGAATACGCTCTAGAGCGTAACTAATCTGTTCAGCTTGCTGTTGGATGACCTTTTCGGCATAGTCCGGAAGAGACTTTTTCAGGGCCTTATGGTAAGCGGCCAGGGTGGCTTTTTCACCTGCCACACATTCCTCAATGACGGCAGCTTCATTGCCTTCTTCCTTGAAGGCACGTATATTCAGCCAGGCATGATGCACATCACCCGTTGCATCCTGCGTGTTAGCTGGTTCTCCGCCCAGACTCACCACAATGTTCGCCAGCTCTTTGACGAACTCCTCATGCTCGCGCGCATGCTCCCTTAGAACCGAAGCGAAAGCAGGCTGTTTGACCACTTCTACAGCTTGTAAATTGCCAAGTTGTCCATCCAAACAGAGTTCAATCAGGTGGTTAACCTCGGTGATGATCTCTTGATTGGTTATCGTGCTCATAACGGTGTCCTTATACTGTTGAGCGATCTCATTTATAAATGAAAGTGACCGCAGCAAAGCGGCCACTCTCCTGAGCTCGAAAAACTTTTACTGCTTTACGCCCTGGCTCCATTCGTCAACCTGGCGCTCTGCTTCTTGTTTCGCGATCCCGTAACGTTCCTGGATCTTGCCAACCAACTGATCACGCTGACCGTTAATCTGGTCCACCTCATCATCGGTTAGTTCGCCCCAACGCTCCTGGACGCTACCACGAAATTGCTTCCACTTGCCTTCAATCTGATCCCAAATTCCATGAGCCATAATCTTTTCCTTTCCTTTTTAAACTACACCCTCAGTCTATAATTTCTTGCGCTTAACGACATGCGTTATTCAGTGGATTATCAAGTAGGTCAGGTGGTTGATTCGAATATCAACTACTTCATGCGGCGAAAGCGATCTTCTGATTAAGCACGTCGCTTGCAGGATAAGTATGACTGCGAGCATTCTTCCTTTTATTCAAGGTTGATAAAGCCCTGTTGTATGCGGGATTACGGAGATGAGGTGACGACTTTATAAAGGGAAGGCAACCCACTTCCGGTGCTTTTACCTCCATTTTGGCTGTCATAATTAGGACAAGTGGCTAGTTTTTTTTAGCCACGAGTGGCATGTGACCTGCACCTGCACAGCGTATACT
>JAIOHN010000244.1 GCA_019912985.1 Anaerolineae bacterium
CTCCATCGCCGCCAGCACGGGAATCAGCGGCAGTTCCAGTGTGTCCATCAACTTGACGAGTTCGGGCTGGCTGCTGAGTTCATCCTGCAGAAATGTGACACAGCGGAAGGTTACTGCGGCATCCGCCGCTGCGTAAGGCGCGGCCCTGTCGATGTCGACCAGGTCCATCGTAATCTGCTTTTTGCCCGTGCCGATTAATTCGGTAATTTCAGTCATTACCACGGGCGGTTTGAGCCGGAAATTGGCGAAGTTCTTCAGCCCCAGAAATTTACTGCCCGGTTCGAGCAGCCATTCGGCAATCATCGAATCAAAACCGATGGGCTGCACGTCAATTCCGTAACGCTGCATCACCACCAGATCATAGTTGGCATTGTGGGCAAACTTGGGAATGTTCGGGTTGGTCAGCGGTTCGCGCAGCGCATCCAGCACCGTCGAAAGCGAAAGCTGGTTGACCGCGCTCTCCATATCGAAGATGTCTCGCTCTTTGCGATGCCCTACCGGCACGTAATAACCGGTCTGACCATCCACCGCCAGCGCGATTCCGACAAGATCCGCTGACATCTGGTCGGTGCTGGTGGTTTCAACATCAAACGTGATACCTTCCGCCTGATTGAGCTGCTTGACCATCGCCTGCAACGCGGCTTCGTCCTGAACAATCACGGTATCAACATCAGGTCCTTCGGGCTCAGCCGGTGCGGCAAATTCATCTTCATCCTCATCAGCACCCACGATCTGGAGCGTTTCCACTTCCAACTCAGGTTCAATGTAGACCCCACCCAGGCGCTCGGTAAACTGGCGGAACTCCAATTCACGAAACAGCTTGATCACCCGTTCGTGATCAAAGTCATGAGCAACACAGTCCGGCAGATTGATCTCAATTGGCACATCACGGCGGATCGTCGCTAATTCACGGCTGAGATAAGCCATCTGCTCACCATCAATCAGCTTTTTCTGAAGTGAGCCTTTTAGATCATCAATATGCGCGTAAATCCCCTCGATATTCTGATACTGCTGGAGCAAGGTCGTCGCCGTTTTCTGTCCCACGCCTTTGATACCGGGGATATTATCCGACGAATCGCACATCAGACCTTTTAAATCCACCAGTTGCGACGGTTCCAGATCGAATTTTTCGCGAAACAGCGCCTCATCGTAGACGACATCACTCTCGCCACGCTGCGGCAGTTGGACCGTGATATGAGGTGTCAGCAGTTGCAGCAGGTCGCGGTCCCCGGTGATGATGTTGGTATTTACCCCCTCAGCCTCTGCCTGCTGAACCACAGTACCGATTACATCATCGGCTTCATAACCATCCAGCATCAGAATCGGGATATTGAAGGCTGCCGTCAGTTCAAAGAGGCGATCCAACTGCGGGACCAGCTCATCCGGCATCTTCTCGCGGGTGCCTTTGTAGTCGCTGAACAACTCATCACGCCCGCTCAACCCGCCATCGAAGCTGACCGCCAGATAGTGCGGCTGATCTTTTTCCAGAATATCCAGCAGCACGCGTGTAAATCCGAACACCGCGTTGGTGATTTCACCCCGGCGGGTGGTGAACCCCCGGCTGTTTTTCATCTGCAAGCCAAAAAACTGGCGATAGGCCACAGCGTGACCATCAATGATGTAAAAGATGGGACGTTCTGACATCAATATCCGTCCTGTGGTGTTTTAGCGAACATCTGAGCGATTATAACGTAAAAATTGCTATAACGCCTGTTCGAGTATTCCCGCCAGTTCATCATGAGTCAGCGTGATTGGGTTGCCTTTCATACTGCTGGAACGTGCGCTCTTTTCGACGATCTCCGGGATCGCCGCGCGTGTGACACCATATTCTCCCAGCGGCGGAATCTCAAGTGCTTCGCCCAGTTCATGGACCCAGGCGACGACCTGCTCAGCACCCGGTGTGCCGGTCAGAATCTGCCCGATCTCATCGTAACGTTCCAGCGCGCGATTGTGCGGATCACGGTCACGCAGAGCATGAACATTCACCTCGGTCACAAACGGCAGCAGCCGCGCACACACCGCCCCATGCGGCGCGTGATACATCCCACCAAGCGGCCCAGCGAAACCATGCACGGCTCCCAGTTTGGCATTCGCCAGGGCCAATCCTCCAAACAGGCTGGTCAACGCCATATCTTCACGAGCGGCGTTGTCTTCGCCATCGTCGTAAGCGCGGCGCAGTGACCGGGCAGCCCGCGCCATGCCTTCGCGGCACAGGCTGTCCGTAAGCGGGTTCGCCAGATGAGTCACATAAGGTTCCAGCACCTGTGTCAGCGCATCCATGCCTGTATAGGCGGTCACATTGGGCGGCACAGAATACGTTAGTTCCGGGTCCACCAGTGCAACACGTGGCAGCATTAACGGGCTGCGCAGGCTGACTTTTACCTTGTGCTCGTGCGAGGCCAGAACCGCGTTGCGCGTCACTTCCGCGCCCGTTCCGGCAGTCGTCGGAATCGCAATGACCGGCAGCGGTGGTTGGGTCAAAGGCTGCCCCTTGCCGATGACTTCCAGATAATCCAGCGGTTCACCAGCATTGGTCGCCAGCGCAGCGATCGCTTTGCCGGTGTCGATCACGCTGCCGCCGCCCATCGCAATCACCAGATCGCAGTCCGCTTGGCGTGCCTGTTTGATACCAGCCTGTACCAGTTCAACACTCGGCTCCTCAGTGACCTGAAAAACACTGTACGGGATGTGGCCTTCGTCCAGCAGTTCCAGCAGTGAGCTGGAACGGGTGACGGTCGTCGCCGTGATAACCAGCACCCGTGTTCCCATCTCCGCGACGATCGCGCGCAGATCATACAACTTTCCCGACCCAAAGATAATGCGGCTGGCGGTCGCAAATTCAAAATTCATTTTATAGTTCCTTTGTGCTCGTTTTGCACTGCCTTACGCGGGCTGGTAAGGAATAAGCTCGACCTCCTGCAAAAACCGGTCAATATCTTCCTTGCGACACTCCGCCGTGCCGGGCATCAGCACCACCGCCGTCGCGGCAGCAAAACCCAAACGAATGCCTTCTTCAATCGGCTCACCGCGCGCAATCGACGCGGCCAGTCCTGCCAGCACGGCATCCCCCGCCCCGGCGACATTCAAGACTTTTTCCAGGCGAATGGGCGGGACACGGTACGCGCGGTCCGGTAGGACGGCTAATCCGCCTTCAGAGCCAAGTGTGATGATCGGGCAGGTGCCGTAACGCTCGTAGATTTCGCGTCCGACTGCGTAAGCCTCGTCAACCGTGTGAATGCGCCTGCCCGCAAACTGCGAGATTTCATCCTGATTAGGCTTCACATAATCGGGATGGCCTTTCAGACCAGCACTGAGAAATGGCTCGCTGCCATCGAAAATGACCGGGATATGACGCGCCTTCGCCAGCCCGATAAAATCCTCATAGAAAGACGGTTCCATCCCTGATGGTAGTGTGCCACCCAGCACCACCACCTCAGGCGATTCATCCAGCGCCTTGATGTAGCGCTCACGCAGCATGGGAACATGCTCTGGCTTGACGATCAGCGTGGAGTAGGTGACGCTGGTCTGTTCCCCTTCCGCTTCGGACATAATCACGATATTGCGGCGCGAGGAGCCTTCAACCTCGACATAATCCGTCGTGACGCCTTTCGCTTCCAGCAGTTGCCGGCAGACCTGCCCTTCGTAGCCCGCAGCGAAGCCCAATGACAGGCTCGGCAGGCCCATTTCTCCTAAAATCCACGACGCATCAATGGCCTTACCGCCCACACTGATGCTCAGGCGTGTGGCCCGGATGGTCGCGTCAAGCTTAAACTCAGGTACAAAAAGAATATGATCAATGGATGTATTGGCCGAAACAGTAACAATCATTGACGCTAGTGTCCTTTATACGGAGCCTGTGCCGCGGCCAGTGCCGCCCGCTGCTGTGCCAGCATATCCGATGCACCCAGGGCTTGCTGTGCCATTAGAATGCAGTAGGCGTTGGTATCAAAGCGCTCCATCGCATCGAAAGCGGCGTCAATATCCTTGCCAATGAGAAAAACGCCATGCCACGGCGCAATGACCCCGGCAGCGTGGTTGCGAATACGCTCTTCCTGGCCGCGAATGGTGGCGATAATATTCTTTGCCAGATCAACACTGTGCGCTGGCGCGTAATCAATACACTTGACATCACCAAACTTGATGTTGGCTTCCAGCACCGGAGGCATGGTCAATCCCATCGCCGCAAAAACCATCACATTGCGCGGGTGCGCGTGCATCACGCCTGTGCCATATTCGCCATATTCACGGTGTAACCCGAGATGCACATTCGACTCGCGCGAGATTCCGCCATCACCTTCCAGGATATTGCCATCCAGATCGACCACCAGCACATCGTCGGCGCTGATCTGCCATTGGCGTTTCTGGCCGGATTTGGTGGGCGAAATGCACACCAGGTCCCCCACACGGGCGCTGATATTGCCGCCACAGGCATCTGTTAAATGACGGTCGAACAGCATCTGCCCGAAGTAGGCGATGCGCTCCCGCATACGGTCTATCGCTTGATCTTTAACTCGATTCATCATTTATCCTTTTGAACAGTTTGAGCGAACACATTCCAATTGTAACGCGCTTCCAGCGACAGAATGTGACCAATGCGCTATATTATGCGCAGGATCACGGTAGAGGAACAATCTATGGCAGAATCAATGAGCGAACGCCAGGAAATCCTGGAGCAGTACAAACATTTGCGTGTGGCGGATGTCCGCGATGGTCTGGACTGGAACCTGATGTCACAGTTCGGCAGTGTCGAGCCGGAGATCCGTCCCTTGTGGCGCACGCGGGTCGTCGGCATTGCCCGCACAGCACGCTACCTGCCCTTTGAGGGGCCAATTCCACCCATGGACTCCAACCAGTACACGGAATGGTCACGGCATTACTATCGCAATATCTGCACCTATCCCTGGGAGAATGACATCCTGCCAGGCGATGTCATTGTGATTGACCAGAGCCGCATCCATGCAGGATTACTAGGCTCGAACAACACGCTGGCAGGGGTCAAAAAAGGCGCGCGGGCGTACATTACTAATGGCGGCATCCGCGACACAGACGAGATCATTTTGCAAAAAATTCCGGCATGGTCGCTCTACAGTAGTCAGGGCATGGTGCAGGGCCGCATTCAGTTTGATGCCAAGGATATTCCGGTTGCCATTGGCGGCGTCACCGTTCGACCGGGAGACATCATCGTCGCGGATGGCGATGGCATCATTGTTGTGCCACGCAAAATGGCTTTTGATGTCGCGCATTTCGCACAGCTTGAACTGACCAGTGATAAACAAAGCCGCCGCGCTCTTTACGAATCATTAGGTATGGCGCTGGACGATACGGTGCTTTAAGCGCCACACCGCATCACGTCTGATCAATCCCCGGCAGCAGGAACGGGCTGCTGGCGTTGTGCCAGCCAGCGCACCAGATAAGACCACAATGCCAACGGGATCAGCGCGATAAACACAGTCCCCAATGCCACCAATCGCGCGTTTTCAACACCGACCGCATCAATCAAGCTGCCGTGGATGAGTGTGCTGGTCACGGTCGCCAGATAAAACGCAGCCATATCCATTGAAAAGACACGGCCCAGGTAGGCGTCCGGTGTGCTTTTCTGGATAATGACGGAGCTGTAGGTCCAGTTCACAGAACCACCCATCGCCCGCAGGACTAATGCCAGGCAAACCAGCGCCAGGGTCTGCGCCAGGCCGAGACCCACCCACGCCAGCGCGACCCATAGAAAACCGATGACGATCATCCGGCGCAGCGCAGGGACAGACCCATCGTGCAGCCGGTTGAGCACCAGCGGTCCCAGGATTGCCCCCAGGCCAAAGGCGCTGTACATGATACCCAGCGCCAGCTGTTCACCATCCACATTTTCCCAGATATTCAGCGCGAATAATTGAGTCGCATAAATCGTCATCAGTGTATCAACATTGCCCAGGCTGGAGCCAAATTTCACCAGTAAGGTCGAAGCGATTCCCGGTCGGCGGCGCAAGAAGCGCAACCCCTCACGAAAACTTTTGTCGTCCTGATGGTGTTCATCACTACTTACCGCAGCGGCATTGCCTTTGTAATCCTTGATCTGGTAGATCAAGAGCGCAGCCACCAGGAAGGTGATCGAGTCTATCAGCAGGGCAACTTCCGCACCCAGCACTGCCCCGACCACGCCACCCACCACCGCGCCCAGCGCCAGCATGACCGACCATGTCACACTGGCTAATGTATTCGCCACCACCAGTGACTCGGTGGGGACAAGATTTGGGATCAATGCCGACTGCCCCGGCTCAAATACGGCGGACAGAATAAACTGAAACACGGAAAGTAAATAAATCAACCACAGCAGATCCGCATTATGCGTCGTGGCGATAAAGCCAAGCACGACGATTGCCCGCAGCACATTGCTCATAATCAGCAGCAGTTTGCGATCAAAGCGATCCACCAGCACACCCGCAATGGGGCTGATCAACATGGGTGGGATAAAACGAGCCAGCAGCAGCCCACTTACTGCCAGGCCAGAGTTATTCGGGCTGTATTTGACCACCAGCACAGAGAGCACAATCGTAGTAAACCAGTCACCCAGCAGGCTGACCACCTGCGCCATCCACAGGAGTGAAAAACCAGGGTGATTACGTAAAAGGGCGATATATTTGGACACAGTATTAGACCTTCTGAAATTTGCCCTGCCAGTGTAGCAGGCGGTCTAGCGCTGTCACAAGTGTACAAAAGACCAGAAGCGTTGACAGGCAAGCTGTAGGGGACTAAGCTAAGCGCCTTGCGAGACGATGTTATGAGGCTGTAAGTGGAGACGATTATCTTTGTGGGCATTGGCGGATTCCTGGGCGCGAATGCCCGTTATCTTCTGTCGAGCTGGATGACCTATCAACTGGCAGAAAACTACGAGATCACATTCCCCTATGGGACACTTGCCGTCAATTTTATTGGCTCTGCGCTGCTGGCGTTTTTTATCGGGTGGGTTTCACGCCATGTCGAGCTGCCCGTCAACATACGCTTGCTGGTCGCGACTGGTTTTTTTGGTGCATTTACGACATTTTCGACCTTTGCCAATGAAACGGTCGCGCTGGCACAGCAGGGCAACTGGTTGGGCGCTGCCGGGAACCTGATCGGCACCAACCTGATTTGCATCCTTGGGGTGTTACTGGGACTTGCGGTTGTCAGCCGCCTCTAACATAGGAATATCGCTTTGATCGAGTACTTAAAGGTCATCATCCTGGGCATTGTCGAGGGTTTGACCGAATTCCTGCCTATTTCTTCCACCGGCCACCTGATCGTTGCCGCAGCCATCCTCAATTTTCAAAATGACCTCAACGGTACCTTTGAGATTTTCATCCAGCTTGGCGCAGTCATTGCGGTGATTATCTACTATCAGCGTGACCTGCTGACTCAGGCCCGTCGTCTTCCTCGTGATCGCAGTGTTCAGGTATTCTGGCTGGGGATTGTGATCGCCGTCATCCCGGCAGGCATCCTCGGTTTTCTGCTTCGTAACTGGATTAAAGAAGTATTGTTTTCGCCCGCAGTGGTCGCCATCTCGCTGATTCTCGGTGGCATAATTTTCCTCCTCACCGAACTCCGTCCACCCACAGCCGAAGAAGTGACCACCGAGGATGTTGCCCAGGTCAGCATCAAGCAGGCGTTCATCATTGGCCTTGCCCAAACGATTGCGCTTATTCCTGGGGTCTCGCGTTCAGGTGCATCGATTGTGGGCGGTATGCAAGCCGGGCTATCCCGCAAAGCCGCCACACACTTTTCGTTCTACCTGGCTATCCCCACCCTGGGTGGTGCCACTCTGTTTGAACTCATCACCAGCCTCGATACAATCAGCGCGGATAGCCTGTTCATGCTTGTGCTCGGCGCGATTGTTTCTGGAATTATCGCCTGGCTGTCGATTGGTTGGCTGCTGCGCTATGTCTCTAACAATACATTCGTTGTCTTTGGTTACTATCGTATCCTGGCCGGCATTGTGATCTTGATTTTGGTTGCTGCCCAGATCCTGTGAAAAATCCGAAGCGCTTGATACAAGCATGCTGAACACAGCAGTCAAATTTATAATAAGATTGAGGAGAGACCGCAAAGGTTTTCACACTGCAAGGAAAAAGGCATGGTTCACCTGGAAAAACGGAAAGTTTTGGTGATTGAAGATGAGCATTCGCTCCGCAAAGACATTGTCGAAATGCTTACCTTTGAGGGCTACGAGGTTTTTGAAGCCGAGCACGGTCTGGCAGGAGTCAGGCAGGCACGTCAGCACCATCCGGACCTGATTATTTGCGACATTATGATGCCGGAACTCAACGGCTATCAGGTCCTTGAAGAACTGCGGCGTGACTTTCAAACGCAGACGATTCCTTTTGTATTTTTAACGGCCAGCACCAACAAAGAAGACCGGCGGCGTGGCATGGATGAGGGCGCTGATGATTTTCTGACGAAGCCTTTTAATGTCGATGATCTCCTCAACACCATCCGTGTGCGATTGGAAAAACATGATGAGATTATTCGCCGGGGGCGAGCGGAAGTAAGTTCGGCAATCATCCTCTCCATGCCGCACGAACTACGCACCCCCCTCACCGTGATCCTGGGCTTTGCCGACATCATCATGGCTGAGACCGATCATCTCACCAGTAACCGCACGCATGAAATGGCAAACAACATCAACAAAGCCGCAATGCGTCTCTATCATTTAGTTGAAAATTACCTGATTTTCGCCCAAATTGAGATTGCAGAAAACGATACCGAATTTATCGAGTCCCTTCAGGAAAGTCTTCCCTTCCAACCCAATGCCCTGGTCGAACTGGCTGCAGCGGAAAAAGCAGCGATTCACAAGCGCACACCTGATCTCAAACTCGAAATCACCGCTGATGCGACCGTAAAAATCCGCGAAGACCTCATGAAAAAGGTCATTGAGGAGTTGGTCGATAATGCTTTTAAGTTCTCACCGCCCGATTCCGAGGTCAAAGTGCTGCTCTATAACGACGAAGACAGCCTTTACCTGGTAGTGATTGACCACGGGCGAGGGATGTCCAACGATCAGATTTCACGCGTTGGGGCGCACATGCAGTTTGACCGTAAACTCTATGAGCAGCAGGGTTCCGGCCTGGGATTGGTTATCGCGCTCCGCATTGCAGAATTGCACCAGGGCACATTAACCATTACCAGTGAACAGGATGTCTACACTGCCGTTACAGTCCGGCTTCCGCGCAGCTATGAAGCATAGTCTAGCGCTCATAAGCCGGATTGCTTGCCCATTAATCCGCATAATGGTAGACTGACAGCATACTTGAAATTCGGACTTTCCAGCGCCTGCTGCTCGAGGAGGCTAATCTATGCAGAGGTATCGATCACAACTGCTTCTGGCTGTGAGTTGTCTGGGGATTCTGCTCCTGGCAACAGCATGTTTCCAGACAGCGGGTGAAAGCCTCAACGCGACCAGTGTTGCACAGGACTTCTCAACCCTTACACCCAGCCCTACGCTCGAAACCCAGGCCGGGGCTGAAACACCAGAAGTCACCGAAGCACTACTCCCAGAGCTTCCGCTTGACATCACTGAAGAACCCGGTTTTGAGACCATCCCGGATACCCCAACACCGGATCAGAACTTTTCAGTGCCGCAGCAGGACACAATTGATGACTCGGCCATGACCGCGACCGCGATTATTGTCACCGCGACCGCGCGTGCTGAGCAGGCCCTCACAGCCACGGCGCAAGCTGAACTTGGTCAGGGTGGCGGCGTCATTCCACCTGATAATTTCGCCAGCCCCACACCTTTTGTCCAGCCGCCGGCATTTGCGACCGCAACACCTGCGGTGCCAGTCTATCAGCCCACCGTTCCAGCCAACTATGTTCCGGGGCAGGACTGCATCCACGAGGTAAGAATCGGTGATAATCTGTTCCGCATTTCTCTGTACTACGGGATCAGCATCGAGCAGATTGCTGCTTACAATGGCATCAGCAATATCCAGCTGATTATTGTCGGCCAGAAACTGGTTATCCCTGGCTGCGGTACGACCGGCAACCCACCACCACCGACCTCCGTGCCGGGTACTTACCCGCCCTACCCAGGGAATCCCTATCCACCGAGCGGTCGTGTCCATGTCGTGCGGCAGTATGAGAGTCTGTTCCGCATTTCCATGCAGTACGGAGTCCCGATTCACACAATCGCAGCGGCCAATGGCATCTACAACATTAACTTGATCTACATCGGTCAACAGTTGATTATTCCTTAGGCTGTTGATCATGGAAGAATCGATTACAGCCACGCGGCAGATCTTCAAAGGGCGTGTAGTGGATTTAAAAGTCCACGAAGTACAAATGCCCGATGGCGAGAAAAGTCGGCGTGAGTTGGTCCACCATCCCGGCGCGGTGGCGATTGTCGCGATGGACGAAGAAAAAAATGTCATTCTGGTGCGCCAATTTCGCATTGGTGCGGGCAAGCCGCTTTACGAAATCCCGGCGGGTATTCTGGAAAAGGGTGAACCGCCGGAAAACTGTGCTATCCGTGAATTGCAAGAGGAAGCCGGGTACAAACAGGGCCATCTGGAACTGTTGTCCGGTTTTTATACCGCCCCAGGCTACACCACGGAATTCATTCATGTTTATCTGGCAACCCAACTGACCGCGTCACGGCTGGCGGGTGATAAAGATGAATTCGTTCAATCGGAAAGCCTGCCACTTGTCCGGGCGCTGAAAATGATCGAGGATAGACAGATCGAAGATAGCAAGACAATCATTGGTTTATTGCAGACAGCGCGCCGCCTGGGCCTCTAGCGGACCCTTGTCGCTGATACTGTACACATGCTATAATGCGCCCACTTTCGTAAGACCATGTCATACGCCCACGGGCGTATTTTTTTGAGAAGGGCAAATCCGCATGAAAAACATCTTAGAGACCCTCATTGAAGAAACCGAAGATCGTGGACATCCTGAACTGGCGTCCGGCGATACGGTTAAAGTTCACGTGCGCATTGTTGAAGGCGACCGTGAGCGTATTCAGATCTTTCAGGGTGTGGTGATCCGCTTGCGCAAAGGCGGCAACGACGCCAACTTTACCGTGCGCCGCATTGCGAGCCATGGTATTGGTGTCGAGCGTACCTTCCTGCTCAAGAGCCCGCGCGTCGAGAAGATTGAAATTCTTCGCCGCGCCAAGGTTCGCCGCGCTCAGCTCTACTACCTGCGCGATCGTCGCGGTAAGGCCGCACGCCTCAAGGAGCGTCGCTAATCCTTGCAGCCGCTGATCGGCATCACCACGCACTTCCTGCCCATTGATGCAGGAGGGCGTCCCTACCATCAAAGTTATGGCCGCAATGCGCTGGCGGTTGAACGCGCAGGCGGCCTACCACTTTTGATTCCATCCGGCCTTCAGTTAAGCAATCTGCGCCAGATTTATGAGCGCCTGGATGCGGTGCTTATCCCTGGCGGTGGGGACATCAACCCCGAATGCTACACGAGCGAAACCCACAACACGGTTTATCGCGTGGATGATGCACGAGATCAGAGCGAAATCGCCCTGGTGCGTTGGGCGGTCGAAGATAATCGTCCCCTGTTTGGCATCTGCCGTGGCAATCAGCTCATGAATGTGGCTTTGGGCGGCACGCTCACACAGGACATACCCTCACAGATCGAAAGCGACATCAAACACGATTACTCTCGCAAAGACATCCCCTACAACCATCTGGCACATCCTATCACGATTATGCCGGATAGCCGCCTTGCCGGGATCATCGGCAGCACGACCCTTACGGTGAACAGCCTGCACCATCAGTGTGTCCAGCAGCTGGCACCCGGTTTGCGGGTGACCGCGCAATCACCCGATGGCATTATTGAAGCACTGGAAATCCCCGGGAAACAATTCGCACTCAGCGTGCAGTGGCATCCTGAAGATTTGCTTGATGATCCGACCATGCAGGCGCTGTTTGACGCGTTTGTCGACGCTGCCCGCGATGCGTCAACCCGCCGCGCGGCTGGCCTCTCCGCGTAAACAGACTCCATTCCAATTCAATTGAAGCAGGTTTCGATGGATTATGCTGTCGGCTGTTGCAGCGCGCTCTTATCTTCGATCAAGACCCGCTTGGCATTTTCGGGTGGCACCACCGGCAGCAGGATATAAAAGGTTGTGCCTGGACAGGTTTCGATATTATGTCCGCTGCTCTTGGCCCAGATTTTGCCACCGTGACTCTCGATCACACCTCTGGCAATGGTCAGCCCCAATCCCGGTCCGGCTCCCATGAACTTATACGTCCCGGTGGAGTGCAGGCCAGGGTCATAGGCACGATAGAATTTCTCAAAAATCAGCTCCAGATTTTCCGGCTCAATCCCGACCCCGGTATCCGAAATAGCGATCAAAATCTGCTGGGTTTCGCCATTATTGGACACAGGATTTAGACCGGCGTTGATCTCAATTCGGCCCCGGTCCGGCGTGAACTTGATGGCGTTCACGACGATATTGCGAAAAGCCTGCACCAACCGCTGCATATCGGCATAGATCGTTGGCAGACCACGCAAACCACGCGCGGAGAGCGACAGTTTGCGCTGGTTCAGCGGGTCGGTCAGCGGCTCAATTGCCATACGCAGCACGCTTTCCGGCGAGGTCTCTGTGAAGCGCAAATCCATCGCATCCACATCCAGCTGACTCACAAACAGCATGTCAGAAAGCAGTGTTTCCGTACGTTCGGCTGCTTTGCGCAGGTTGGCGACCATCCCCGCAATCTGATCTTTATCCAGCATCCCCTGTTCGTTCAGCGCATCAAGAATATCCGTATAGCCGCGCATCTGTGCCAGCGGCGTGCGCAGCTCATGGCTGGCAATCGTGATGAAATCTGTCTTGACGGAGTCGAGCTTTTCAAGCTGCTCGTTGGCTTCTTCCAGATCAGCATTGAGCGCCAGCATGGTCATATTGAGATGGCGCAAATCCGCCACCGAGCGCGCATTGCGTAGTGCGACACCAGTCTGGTCGGCCATTGTCGCCAGCAGTTCAAGATCATGCTCGTAGTAGGGTGCGTCGCTGACCTTGGGGCCGCACATCAAAATGCCAAGCAGCACTTCATCAACGATAATCGGTGCATAAGCACTCATTTGCAGACCATGGAAAAACATACGCTCTTCCGCTGGCAAATCCGCAAACTGCGGATCACGCTCGATGTCGAACTGCGCCAGCGGCAGCTTACGAACCGCCAACTGCTGATAAATGCCGCCCGAACGCGACATATAGCCTCTGGTTTCTTCTATATCGGGGAATGCCGGGCTGTTCATCAACACCAACTGCACGCGATTACTATCCGTACTGGTATCGTTGACCAGCAGCATCCCTGAGCGCCGCACTGCCATCACAGTGTTGAGCGTCTCCGAAGCAATTTCCAGCAGTTGATTGAGATCAACCGAACGTGAGACCTGCTGGCTGTAGCGCCGGGCAGCATGAGTAGGGTCTACCTTGTACAAACGCCGCAGCAGATGACCGATCATCTGCGAGATGATCACGTAGAGCGTCCCCGTCAGCGCCGCCAGAAACACCCACATCAACGTACGTTCCTGAGTGTTCGCGATGCGTGATGTTTCCGCCACATTCAGCACCAGAAAAATCACTGCGGCGGTGATCGTCGCCAGCACGATGACGCGTGCTGCTGTGGTAATCCCAAGCCGAATATCAAATACGCGGTAAGAGGTCAGGCCATACACTGCACCGCCTACCGTGGTCACCAACATGAGCATCCCTGCCAGGAACACCATGTATGATCCGCTGATCGCCAGCAGCACGCCCACCAACAGCCCGGCGGTATTCAGCACCCAGAACAACGCCCGGTTAGCGACTTCAGGCAGCGCTGCCACATAAAACCCGTAGAAGGCCACACCGAGCAAAACCAGCGTGGTAATCGCCAGGCCGGACAGCATCAGGGTGCCAGTAATATCAGGCGTCGCGAAAAATTGCAGCAGCCAATCCGGTTGGCCGATGAGGACGTTCTCGGTCAGCGTACCAGCCAAAGCCAGTGCGATCACCCAGACGCTGCCCAATAGCAACCACCAACGTCCACCACGATTGAAAATATCCCGTATGATCACCATGCCGTAACAGGTGACCAACGCCGCCAATCCAACAATCAATCCGGTCGTGCGCTGCGAACCCTCAAGCGGCCAGAAATACACTGTATTGACCACGACCGCCAGTACAATCGATAGCATCAGCCAGAACAGACCGGATCGGATTCGCTTTCGGCGTAGTTGACTATAGATCGCCAACATCAGCAAAACGACGATATTGACGATGATAATGCCGCCGATTAATGAGTCCATCCCAACTTGGTCCCGGTTATCATTTTAGAATGTAGTATGTACCCTTTTTTGAGCCGACCTTGAGCAGAATACCCTGCTCGACCATATCCACCAGGTCGAGACGCAGCGTTTCCGCTGAGACACCCTGGCACAAGCTGCGATACTCGCGATTGGTGATCGAGCCGCTCTCACGAATATACTGCAAGGCGCGTGCCTGGCGGTGATTGGTATTTCGTGACCAGGCGGGTGCGCTTGGTTTCTCGCGGGCATTGTACAGTGTGACCGCGAAGCTGTAAGGCCGCGCATCGAACATGGGTGGCTTGTGTCCAGCCTGTTGCATGACTTCCATCATGCGGTCGATACCTAACCCCAGTTCTTCGATGTAACCCCACTGGAAGAGGCCATTCACAATGCGCGGATTGCGGCTGAAGTGCTCGTCAACGATATTCTCCACCGTGATGAAACCCGGCAGCCCACCCGGTGAGATGACTTCCAGCCGGTCGGAGTACATGCGAATTTCAATCCGGCGGCCTTTCAACCGGTAATCCCGATGGCAGACGGCGTTTACGATCGCCTCACGCACAGCAAACTGCGGGTACTCGTAGGTTTCTTCCCGCTCCAGGCCTTTTACCACCGCGCTCACAGCCATCTCACTCCAGATGAGATTCCATGAGGCTTCAATCACTTTGGAAAGCGGCCCGGTGATTTCCTCGCGGCGGGAATATCCGGCCAGGCCGTTCTCACCACGCGGGGTCTTGCCTACAAATTTCGCAAACACCACACTGCACTGCGGCAGCCAGTGCTGCGGATACTCGCTGAACAGCAGCAGCCCCATTACTGTGGGTTTGCCATCGGCATTCACCGCGCCAACTTCCAGCAACAGGTCGTCAATTTTGCCATTGTAAGGGCGTTTCGTTCGCTCAGCACGCTTCGCCAGATATTCATCCAGCATCTTGCGGCTGAAATCATTCTTGGATGCGCCCGGCACCACCTCGGATTCGAAGTCGCCGGTACTTTTGGCGCTTACCAGCTTGAGGATTTCCTGGCCGCCCAACGGTCGATTTTTCGCGCCACTGCGGATCAACACGCGTCCATCAGTTAAGGCATGCAGCTCAATACTGCGCGGCACCCGCAGCGAATAGACTGAGGAGCCATCCTCGTCAATCTCCACCTGCTCCCAGCTCCCCAACACAACCGGCGGGTTGCAGCTGGCATCAGCATCATTCAAGGCCTTTTCAAACTTCTCGGTCTCGATTTTGCTGGTAGGTTTTCCCTCTTCATCCAGCCCGACGATCAACGTGCCGCCTTCCGTGTTGGCAAAAGCCACCATCGTTTCCGACATCAAACGAGGATCCGCTTTTTCCAAAAAGGCCACTCTGGGACCTGGACCAGATTTTATAAGTTCTGTGTTCGACATTGGTTTTTCTTAGAAGTTAATATAAGTGGTGCTGGACAGCACCATCATTATCACTGGGTGACTACGCATCTGAACAGACAGGTATTCTAACATACATTGACAGGTCGCGTACATCAGGTTTGATCTTCCTAATTATCCTGATTATACTGGTAATATGGGTGCCAGACATTTGTTAAATCTGGCAGGCAACCGCCTGCAAACGCTGCCGCTGGTCGTCCTCTATCTGACCGACGGCTGTAACAGCCGCTGTATAACCTGTGACATCTGGCGCAATCCCCGACGCAATATGTCGCTGTCCCTTGTTGAAGAGATTACCAACACGTTCGCCGACTTAGAGGTGCGTTGGGTGTTGCTCAGTGGTGGCGAAGCCATGCAGCATCCCGACTGGCCGCTGATTGCGCAGCGCTGCCGGCAGGCCGGGGCGCATGTTATGCTGCTCACCAATGGGCTGCTGCTGCGCCGACAGGCTGACGCCGTGCTTGAAAATGTCGATGAGGTCATCGTCAGCCTGGATGCAGGCACGCCAGCGACATATGAAGCTATTCGCGGCGTGGATGCGTTTGACCTGGTGCTTGAGGGCATCCGTGCCGTCCATGCTGGCGGGCTGCCTGTGACCACGCGCACCACGGTACAGCGAGCTAACTATCGCGAAATTCCACAAATTATTGAGATCGCCAGCCAGGCCGGTGCCGATCACATCAGTTTTCTCACCGTGGATGTCAGCAGTCTTGAAGCCTTTGGCCCACGTTTCACAGCCGACCCGTCGCTAATGATTATGCCACAACCCAACACGAACGATCCATCGACCAGCGCCCTCGATGCCAGCGATATTGAGCAGTTAGCGCACATTCTCGATGAAGTGGAGCAGCGCTTTGCGGATTTTTTTGCCAGTGGCCGCATTGCAGAATCCCCTGCCAAGCTGCGCCGGATGCTCGGTTATTTTCGCGCCCTGCTTGGAGAAGGCGATTTTTCGCCGCCACGCTGCAATGCGCCTCACTTTAGCACTGTGATCGAAGTGGATGGTACGCTGCGCCCCTGCTATTTTCTACCTGCCTATGGCAAAATAGAGGGTGCTCCGCTGCCTGCCGTACTCAATGGAGATATCGCACAGACTCTGCGCCAGGCCTATCGCAGCGGCCAGCGACCAGAATGCGCTCGCTGTGTGTGTCCGCTTTACAAAGGCCCGCGCACCTTACTGCGCATGTAAATGATGTATATTCTAATTCCGTCTTTGATTTGTCTCATTTTTTTAATCCGCACCGTCTTGATTATGGCGGGGATGCTGAAAGGCCCCGTGCTGCAAACATTTGAAAAATACGGGGATACAGAAAATATTTACCATCCTCTGCCCTCACTGCTCTTCTGGAGCGGGATTATGATCGTGTTCATCAGCCCGATTATCGCTGAGGCGCTGGTCACCAGCACCACCAATATTGCCATGCCGGGTTTTATGATGATCCTCGCTGCCTATCTGGTGGTCACCAATCCGCAATACGTGCGAGAGCATCCTAATATCTTCTTTATTTACCCGCGCTGGTATCATGAACTGCGCGCCCGCACCTCACGCTATGAGCGGCGGCGTATCGCCTATAAGTGGCTATGGCTCCCGCCCCGTTTGCGTTTGATCTACAGTAGTAGTGATCGTGCCTTCAGCCAATGGGCTGACCTGATCATTATGACGACCACGGATATTGACGAAACACCGACTGACCGTATTGTCTCGGATTATTAACGCAACGACGATGCCATCCACAGCGTATAGGGTAGCAAAGGAGAAATAACCATGTCGATTGTCTTGCTACCTTTCCGTATCGTATGGGGTTTGTTGGCCTTAATCCTCAACATCGGTGGGCGGCTGCTGGCGATTATCCTGGGCCTGGTGCTGTTGTTGATTGGCGCACTGCTCACGCTGACCGGTGTGGGGGCGCTGTTCGGCGTTCCCATGTTGATACTGGGTTTTGCACTCATCTTACGAGGCTTGTTCTAAGGATAATCACGTGCTCGATCGTATTCGCCATCTATTACCCACTATCTCGCTGAAAACACTCACCAGCATCGAAGCCTACGACCAATGGGCGACAACGTACCCACCACGTGCGCACAATGTATTGATGTCATTAGAAGAAGATGCCATGCTGCGCCTCATGCCAACACTGGCAAACCAGCGTGTGCTCGATCTGGCCTGTGGCAGCGGGCGCTATGGGCGACTGGCACTGGAACAGGGTGCAAAAAGCGTCACCGGCCTGGATAACAGCCCTGCCATGCTCCAGGCCAACCAGCATGGACAGCGCGTGCTTGCCACCGTCGGAGCACTGCCCCTGCCACAGAACTGCATGGATATTATCCTGTGTGGGTTGGCGCTTGGCCATCTTCCCTCGCTGCTGCAACCGCTGGCGGAAATTGGCCGTGTGCTCAAAAGTGGTGGGATCGCCCTTATCAGCGATTTCCACCCGTTCGTGTTTTTTAACGGCGGGCAGCGCACCTTTACCGGGCGTGATGGTCGAGTATATGCGGTCGAGCATTATCCGCATCTCTACGCGGATTATCACAATGCAGCGATGGCCGCAAATCTGTTGATCGAAGGGGTGCTAGAGCCAGTGCTGGATAACGGCAGCGGGGAAATCCCTATTATTCTGGCGCTGCGGCTGCGAAAACTCTAATGAGGCCGGTTGTGCGTGATGAGAAAATAAATGCCCAGAAGCGCAGTAATGATGGCTGGCGGCACACAGAAGGAAACCAGCAACCGCGCAAGTTGATCAATGCCGGTGTTGCCCAGCACAATCCACAACACGATAAATAAAATAATCCCACCAACCGCCATAGCGGCGGCAATGATCGTGGCGCGTGAGATGGTTTTACGGTTGAAGGGATTTGGTGTCTCGCTCATGTGGTCATTATATACGAATACGCACGGGGACAGTAGGTTTAATCAGGCTCATCGCTCCAGATAATCAATAAGCCGTTGAACTGTGCGCTCACTCTCGTTCGGCCCCTCTGGCGCGTCAATTTGTAAGACCACCTCGGCCCCTTCCGCCAGTTCGGAAGGTTGATCGTCGACCTCAGCACTCGTCTCAACAGGTTCCAACTCAGCAGGGGGCACCAACGGGTTGACCACGACAGGCACTTCGACTACTTCCTTTGAAGACGTCTCCCGTTTGATTTCATAAGCTGCATCCGCCCGCCGTCTACGCAAAAATGACAACAGCCCGATCGACCCTACAATCAGCAATACCAGAACAGCGAATCCAAGAACGACTGCTAATAACGATAGATACGGTGACATGATCATGCGCTCCGCTTGACTTCAGGCGGCTTCATTGTAACCATGGTATTACGGATGCTCAATAGCAACGAGGTCATGACGAAGAGCGTAAAGAAAAGCAGGCCCGCCATCACCCGACAGCGAGCCTGTAAAAAGCTAACGATTCTGCGCTTTCTGCAACTTCGCCCATTCATCGCGCAGGGTCACGGCGCGATTGAACACCAACTTATCCCCTTTCGTGTCAGGGTCCACACAGAAATAACCCAGGCGCTCAAACTGATAGCGGGTGCCCGGTTCTGCATCGTTCAGGCTCGGCTCCACTTTGCAGCCTTGCAGCACTTGCAGCGAGTCGGGGTTAATGTAATCGGTAAAATCCTTACCCTCTTCGACATCATTCGGGTTGGCGACCGTAAACAACTGCTCATACAAACGTACTTCAGCATCCAACGCCTGCCCAGCGGACACCCAGTGTAGTGTGGCCTTGACCTTGCGACCATCTGGCGCATTGCCGCTGCGGGTTTCGGGATCATAGGTGCAGCGTAGTTCTACCACATTGCCATCCGCATCTTTAATCACCTCATTGCAGGTGATGAAGTAGCCGTAGCGCAGCCGCACTTCACGCCCAGGAGCAAGCCGGTAGAATTTTTTCGGCGGGTCTTCCATGAAGTCATCCTGCTCGATATACAACTCACCTGAGAAGGGTACGGTTCGGGTTCCAGCATCCGGGTCTTCGGGATTATTGACCGCTTCCATCTGCTCGACCAGCCCCTCAGGATAATTGGTGATGACCACCTTGAGCGGATTCAAAACCGACATCACACGCGGCGCAGTGGCATTCAGGTCCTGGCGCACGCAATATTCGAGCATCCCGATTTCGGCGGTGCTGTTACTTTTGGCAACTCCTAACAGCTCACAGAAATTGCGGATCGAGGCTGGAGAATAACCGCGCCGCCGTAAGCCGGACAGGGTAGGCATCCGGGGATCATCCCAGCCACGCACATAATTTTCCTTCACCAGCTTGATCAGTTTACGCTTGCTCAAAACCGTGTGAGACAGGTTCAAGCGTGCGAACTCGATCTGCTGCGGGTGATAAATTCCTAGCTCGTCCAGAAACCAATCGTACAGCGGGCGATGATCTTCAAATTCCAGCGTGCAGATTGAATGGGTAATGCCTTCAATCGAGTCAGATTGCCCGTGCGCCCAATCGTACATGGGGTAAATATGCCACTTATCGCCTGTGCGCGGGTGCGGCGCATTCAGGATGCGGTACATGACCGGGTCACGCATGTTGATGTTCCCCGATGTCATATCCACTTTAGCCCGCAGCACATGCTCGCCTTCTGCAAATTCACCATTGCGCATACGCTCGAACAGGTCGAGGTTTTCCTCAACAGAGCGGTCACGGTAAGGGCTTTCCTTGCCGGGTTCGGTCAATGTCCCGCGATACTCGCGGATTTCATCCGCACTCAGACTATCTACGTAAGCTTTGCCCTTCTTGATAAGCTGGATCGCCCATTCGTAAAGCTGATCAAAGTAGTCCGATGCGAAGAACAGCCGGTCTTCCCAGTCAAACCCCAGCCAGCGTACATCTTTCTGGATCGAGTCGATGTATTCCTGTTCCTCTTTGGTGGGGTTGGTGTCATCAAAACGCAGATTGTATTTACCACCGTAAGACTGGGCGAGGCCAAAATTAAGCCAGATGGACTTGGCATGGCCGATATGCAGGTAGCCATTTGGCTCTGGCGGGAAACGCGTGTGAACCCGGCCATCAAACCGTCCCGTCCGGTTGTCTTCGTCGATAATATCCTGAATAAAATGGGTGCGGCCAGCAGCTTCCTCGCTGTCTGTCTCCGCGTCAACGTGATTCTTCAGTTCGTCTGACATAACCTGTTGTTCCTTGTGACTCTGTCAGTGTTTATCCATAGACTCTATAGGCGCGGCATCCCGCGCCCGCTAAGTGTAACACAACCTTGATTTGGCGAAAGGCGGCTGTTCACTTAAACATCCGTTAAATTCATCCAGTCTTAATAGATTTATAGAAGCACATTCACACATCTTCTGATAAAGTATAGGAGCCGTTTTGCCGAACGAGCCGGCAGCGGCTTTTCATTTCTATAGCGGAGTACAAGATTAACGTGACCGTTACGACCAACCAGCGTACCACTCAGACTGAGAAACCTGCCTGGCAGCAGGCCGTTCGCCACTACCAACATTCCGACACATGGACCAGCGTCTGGCAGATTTTTAACAGTGTGGTCCCCTACTTTGTGCTGTGGTACCTGGCTTATCGCAGTTTAGAAGTTTCATACTTGCTGACACTGGGGATAGCCTTATTTGCCGGGTTATTTGGCATGCGTATTTTCATCATTTTCCATGATTGCGGGCATGGCTCCTTTTTCAAATCTCGTCGTGCCAATAATATCGTTGGTGTCATCACGGGTATAATCACCTTTACGCCATACTATGCCTGGCGGCAAGCGCATGCGGTTCACCATGCCACTGCTGGTGACCTTGACCGGCGCGGTACCGGAGATATCTGGACCCTGACTTACGACGAGTACAAAACACTGTCACGCTGGAAGCAGATTTCCTACCGTCTCTATCGCAATCCGTTCATCATCTTTGTGATCGGCCCTGTGATTGACTTCGTCATTTTGCAGCGCCTGCCCTGGGTTTGCGCATCCGATAAACCGCGTGATAAGAACAGTGTCGCCTGGACGAACCTGGCACTACTGACCATTGCGATCGTCATGAGTCTGCTGATTGGCTGGAAAGAGTATCTCCTGGTTCAGATCCCGATCATCGCCATGGCATCCTCGATTGGCGTATGGCTGTTCTACGTGCAGCACCAGTATGAGAACACCTATTGGGAACACCATGAAGATTGGGACTTCGCCACCGCTGCCCTCTATGGCAGTTCCTACTTCAAACTGCCGAAAGTGCTCCAATGGTTTAGCGGTAATATCGGTTTTCACCATATCCATCACCTCAGCCCCCGTATTCCCAACTACAAGCTTGAAAACTGCCACAACGAAAATGAAATTTTCCAGGTTCAGCCATTGACTCTGCGCGCCAGCATCCAATCGATGCGTATCCGTGTCTGGGATGAAGACCGTCACAAAATGATCGGTTACTATAAACCCGGTGAGGAACATGGCGAGGAACACACCGAAGAAGCCCTCTATCCACTCGAGCCGAACCTGGGAGCGTAAACGCTCAAGGGCGACTACGTCTGCAACCCTTCTCGACGCAGAGGAGGGTTCGCAGACCAGCGAGGTCATAGGCAAGCAAATATCCCTGCTTTACAGTACAATAACTTAGAATATACGTTCTATGTACTGAGGGGAATGCCCATGACAGCCGATGACTTCCGCAAACTATACGAATATCACTTTGCACGAAACCGAACGATCTGGGATCGCTGCATCGTCCCACTTAGTGACGAGCAGTTCACTCAAAATCTGGATTACTCGGTCGGTTCGCTGCGCAATCAGATGGTCCACATGCTGAACATTGATGATCGCTGGTTCTCTGGCCTGCGCGGTGAAGCGATTCCTGACTTCCTCAATCCAGTCCACTTTCCGAAGCGCTCCGCCATTCGTGAACAATGGGATACCGTAGAAACCCATATGCGCGCCTATCTTGACCAACTTACAGATAATGATCTTCAAGGTTCGCTTGGCGATCTAAAAACCTGGGAAGTGTTGTTCCATGTACTCAACCACGGCACCGATCACCGCGCGCAGGTACTGGCGATGCTCCATTTAATCGGCGCGCCGACCTTCCCGCAGGACTACGTGTATTTTGCCTGGGGCAAGGATGTATAGCATCTAGACTCGACGCAGCAGCGCCCGGTACTTACCGGGTGAATGGCCGCACAAATTTTTGAATGCCACATAGAAATGACTGAGGGTGTGAAATCCGGCATCCAGTGCAATATCGGTCACACTGACATCCGTCGTCAAAAGCTGCTGCTGTGCATAAGCAATGCGACGCTGCGTTAAATAATCGGTAATGGTCACGCCAAAAGCACTCTTGAAAGTGGACATGGCGTAATTCGCATTGAGGCCGACCTGCGCCGCCACATCGCTGGCGCTAATCGACTCCTGAAACTGCTCGTTCATTACACGCGCCATTTGCTGCGCTTTGACTGGCACCGTCAGACCATCATCAACAGGCGTATGTTCCGTCTCAGAGGGCCACAGGAGCGCGCAGCGATAGAGAAAAGCCTTTATCTCCATCAGCGCGATATGGCGATGCCCCAATGCCGCATCCGCATACCACTGCCGGAACATCGCATCAGTATAAGTGAGCAAGCTGCGATCGGTGCTGCAAAACATCGAACCGGAAAGCAGCGCCAGCACAAAATCCTGCGGCAGCTCCCAGCGGAGCACCTCGCTCATAGGGATCGTGACGATACCCATTAAGGCGTCCACCGTGCAATCGACAAGCTGGTGTGGCACAGCCCCCCAGAAAACCGCATGTTCATGAGTCTGAATCTGAATGTGGCGACCGGCATGGGTATAAGTCACGCTGCCGCGCTCGATGAAATTCAGCTCAAGCTCGTTATGGCGGTGCGGTGGCATATTCTCCCCAACTGGAGATTTGCCGGACCATACTCGGAAGCCGTGGGTTTGCAGCGCAACCGGCTGTTTAAGATTTTGGATCATAGCCCCACCTGAGAATACAGGAAAAATATAGCAATATACCGGACGTTTTTCCAGTGATGTGCCTCTATACTGATAAACGCAAAAATTATAGATAAAGGGGTATATTCTGATGCTGACCGATATGGACATTTATTTATTTGACCTGCGCGGTTATCTCATCCTGGAAAATGCGCTGACGCAGGATGAAGTTGCCGCCCTGAATGCGGGCATCGACGCAATCCCGCCGATGAAGCATGGCGAGTGGTTTGGTTACATTCAGTCACACACCTTCGGCGATGACGAAGGCACCAATTTGCAGCAGATCTACGAAGCGGGCGAACCCTTCGAACGTCTCATCGACCATCCTTCATGGATTGACAAAGTAAAACATTTTGTCGGCGGTGAAGGCACTTTCGATTACCATCACGGCCCGCTCTTTATCGACGAAAACTTTGCCAATCTGCGCGGCCCCGGCGAGGCTATCGGCCTGCATTCCGGTGGACATACCGGCGTCAAGCGCAACCAGTTTCGCTTCCACAATGGCCGTTTTCAATGCGGTCAGGTCAACATCCTGATCGCGCTGACCGATATTGGCCCCGGTGATGGCGCGACCATGATTATCCCCGGCAGTCACAAAGCCAACTTTGAAAATCCTGATTTTGAAAAGCACCGCATGGGCGGCGAGGAATCCTCTGTAGATAATGTCACTGGAGCGATTGAAGCACAGATGAAAGCCGGAGACGCCCTGCTGTTTGTGGATGCCATCTCACATGGATCGGCCAAGCGGGTGAATCCCGGTGAGCGCCGCATCGTCGTCTACCGCTACGGGCCTTCCTGGGGCAATTTCCGTCACGGCTATCAGCCCTCGCCGGAGCTGCTGGAACGGCTGACACCGGAACGCCGTAAGATTGTCCAGCCGCTTCAAATCCTCCCGCGTGAGCCGCAGAAGCAGGTTTAACCCCTCAAACAACTCGTATTTTCAAGAACTCGTTCCATGTGGGCGAGTTCTTCATTTACAGTCCCAGACGTGATTGATTGCATATTCAGCGCATTCCGTTTATAAGTGACGGGTACCCGGTTTCAGGATAATCCTATGAGCGATCAAGATCAGCTTTCTCGAATACCATTAGACAGGCTTCTGCAAGAGGCATTTCACGCTTTTGACAATGACCGCCTGGATGAGGCGGAAACTCTTTACCGGCACTGCCTGCACCGCCTGAAAGATTCAGATGACACCGATACCTATCACCACGCCCTGCACATGCTTGCCTTCGTCAGAAGCCATCAGGGAGATTTTGATGAGGCACGGCAAATTTATCAACAATTGCTGGATGCAGCACGCCAACGAGAAGACCAGCAAGCTATTTCAATCAATTTGCATCAACTGGGCATGGTCGAAAGATTAGCCGGGCAATATATCCAGGCACAGCAACTGTTTGAAACTGAATTCCAACATCTAAAAACTCACCTGCCGGATTTTAACCTGGGACTCTCAGCCAACGCCTACGAGCGGGCCTATGCCCGTCTTTTACAGGGTGATGTTGTCAGCGCTGAATCTGTGATGATGGAGGCATTGGACTATGCTGAAGCCGGACAAGATCCGGTCTGCAAGGCATGTGCATTACGCGGAATGGGCGAAATCCACCTTGCCAGACAGAACAAACAGCAAGCACAAGACTACTTTGCACAGAGCGCTGCCGCTTTTCGGATGGTGGGCGATGATAAGGCCGCATTGCAGGTCGAGCAAATGTCTATCGCAACCACGGAATAACGTTGAGAATGCTGAACGCGCAGCAATAAAAAAACCAGCGACAGTAATGCCACTGGTTTTTATTGCTGGGGGACCTGGATTCGAACCAAGATTAACAGGGCCAGAACCTGCCGTTCTGCCGTTGAACTATCCCCCAATGGGATGCGCAGTATCTTAGTATACCTTGCCCTTTATTTCAAGACCTTTTTGGTGCCAAATGGTTTTTGTTTCACTTACTTTGGGTGTATCATTGTAATTATACTTAACATAACACTCTCCCGTACTTTGCCCTCCCATAGATCATCGTACCCCTTATGCATTTACTGGTTCAGGAACTTAGCCATGTACAGAATACTTATTCAAAGATTGTTTTTAGTGGTCGCTGCTGTGTGTTTTTTAGCACCCGCAGCGATCATTTTAGCCCAGGAGGAAACTGCAGAACCACTCCCGACTGTGACCGATACCGCCACAGATCTCCCAGAGCCAACACAGGCACCACCGACAGAAACACCGCTGCCCACTGAAACCTTATCGCCAACTGAAACTGCCACCAGTATCCCCACAGCATCCATGACACCGGAGGCAGAACGCACAGCTGAAGCTACTATGCCGCCCCCTGTTAGCTCGGATACGCCATCACCAACATCTCTTCCATCACCACAGCCCATCCAACGTGGTGCAGCCCTGTTGCCGTGTGTCCCTATCAGTTTTGGCAGCCCTGCCACACAGCAGTCACTCTCGACAGATGAAGAGGGTTGTTTTACCTTCTCTGGCAACATTGGCGATGTCATCCGCGTCGAGATCACGGTCGTCAGTGGCAATTTTGGCGACCAGACTTTAAATCGCCCCAATTCCACAACCCTTGATAGCACGATTTTTACGGAGGGTACCTATACCTTAGACGCGGATGGTACGCACACCCTGATTGTAGATCCTTCTGGAAGCAGCTCGCTCAATTATGATGTGCATATCCAGCGCCTGAATAACCCGGTGGGCTGTACCGCTTTGAACTTTGGCAATCCGTCTACGCAGCGCACAACCGCTGTGGGCGATGTCGAATGTTTCACCTTTTCGGGCAACGCTGGTGATGTGATTCGTGTCGAAGATACCGTCATCAGTGGTAACTTCGGCGATCAGGAGATCGCTCGGCCTGATGGCAGCACACTCGACAGCAGTATCTTTACTGCGGACACCTATATTCTGGATGCGACCGGCACGCACACGCTCATCATTGATCCCGCTGGCACCAGTTCGCTCAACCACCGCATCCACATTCAGCGCTTGAACAATCCGCTCACCTGTACCGCCCTGAGCTTTGGCAATCCATCCACACAACGTACCACCGCTGTCGGCGATGTGGACTGCTTCACGTTCTCCGGCACCACAGGTGATTTCATCCGGGTCGAGGTGACCGTCCTCAGTGGTAATTTTGTGGATCAGGAAATCGCTCGCCCGGATGGCAGCACGCTTGACAGCAGTATCTTTACTGCGGACACCTACATTTTGGATGCCACTGGCACGCACACGCTCGTGATTGACCCCGCCGGGACCAGTTCGCTGAATTACCGTGTGCATATCCAGCGCTTGAACAACCCGCTCACCTGCACAGCCTTGAACTTTGGCAATCCTTCGACACAGCGCACAACTGCCGTGGGTGATGTGGAATGTTTCACCTTCACCGGCAATACTGGCGATATTATCCGGGTTGAGGAGACGGTCATCAGCGGTAATTTCGCCGACCAGGAGATCGTTCGGCCTGATGGCAGCACACTCGACAGCAGCATCTTTACTCAGGATACGTATATCCTGGATGCCACTGGCACCCACACCCTCCTGATTGATCCATCTGGTACCAGTTCGCTCAATCACCGCGTCCATATCCAACGCTTGAATAACCCGGTGGGTTGTATCGCGCTGGGCATTCCAGGCACCTCCGCCACACAATCAACCAGTGTTGGTAATATTGGTTGTTTCACGTTTTCAGGCACATCGGGCACGGAGGTTCAGGTTGAGATCCTGGTAAACAACGGCAATTTCGCCGACCAGGAAGTGACTCGTCCTGATGGCACCACGCTCGACAACAGTATCTTCCGCGATGAAACCTATACGCTCGATACCACTGGCACCCATACCCTGCTGGTGGACCCATCTGGCACCAGTTCGCTGAGTTACCGTGTTCGTCTCACCTGCGCTTCATGCCCGCCGCCGCCCAAACCACCTGGCCCGCCAACACTTCAAACACCAGCGAACAGAGCTTCTCTCAACGACAATACGCCAGCGTTTGCGTGGATGGCGGTGATAGATGCCACCAGCTACCAACTACAGGTAGACAATAGCTGCAATTTCAGAAGCCCGGAGATTGATACTGCGCCAACACCATCCACATTCACGGCAACCACACCACTGCCGGATGGGCGTTACTGCTGGCGTGTGCGCGGCATCAACGCAGGCGGTGCCGGTCGCTGGAGCCGAAAGTGGCGTTTCACAATCGACACGATTGCGCCAGACGCACCGCTGCTCCGATCCCCCAAAGCAGATGCGGTTTCGAGCAACGCAAAACCAAGATTGATCTGGCGATCTGTGCGTGGTGCGAAAACTTACCACCTGCAAATCGACAACGAACCGACGTTTGCCAACCCGCTGATTGTGGACGAAAGTGGTTTGAGACGCCCGCTCTACCGGTTAACGGAGGCGCTGCCGCAGGGCACTTATCACTGGCGCGTTGTGGCGATCGATGCAGCCGGTAACGAGAGTGTGTTCAGCGAAGTGCGGATGTTTTCAATCAACATCATGCGCGCACCACGAGACGGTCAGACGATTCGATCATCGAAACCCGTGCGGGTCAGTTTCAAATGGAGTCGTGTGCCGGGTGCGCTGGGTTATGAGCTGGAAATTGCCACCAGCCCGGCCTTTGGCGGCACCGTAATCTACAGCGTGGAACTCACACGGCCAAACCACCGTTTACCAACTGTCTCGGCGCTGACGGATGGCACCTACTACTGGCGCGTCAATCTAAACCTCGGCAGCGGCTTAGTCGATTCACCATTTTCTCGAATGTTTATGATCGTGCCACGGTCGTAGCATAAAGTAAAAGGGGCGCATAAAGCGCCCCTTCGAGGATGAACTACTGCTGGGAAACGCGCTGTTTGGCGAGGACATCAATCGCCAGTTGAATGCGGCGCAGTGACTCCGCCTTGCCCAGGATTTCCATCGTTTCAAACAAGGGCGGCGAGACACTCTGCGCCGTCACGGCGACTCGCAGCGCGCCAAACAACTGCCCCGCCTTCAGCCCCAGTTCTTCAGCCAGGGCGCGCATCGCCGGTTCAGTGTGATCAAACGCAAAACTTGACAGTCCACTCAGGTGCGCATGGGCAATTTCCAGTGCATGGAGCGTACCGGCAGCATCCATTTTTCGTGGGATGAGATCCTCCACCGATGGCGGCGAAAAGTCCTCACGGAAGAAGAATCCGGCAAGATCCACCACATCATTGAATATTTTGATGCGTGTCCGCACAATCGGCACGATTTGCAGCAGCGTGCTGTCATCCACCGTCAGCCCGGCACGCTCCAGCGGAGTTCGTAAGTGTGCCGCCAGTTCCGCATCGCTCATCTTCTCACGGATGTAAACCCCGTTCAGCCAATCCAGCTTTTCAATCGGGTAGACGCTGTTCGCCGGGTTGATGCCCGTGCCATCAAAGCGCGCGATGGCCTCCTCGACACTGAAGACTTCCCGCTCATCGCCAAAATTCCAGCCGATATTCGTCAGGAAATTCACCACTGCCGGGGCATAATAACCGGCCTCCTGGAATTCTTTGGTCAGCACCAGAACCTGCTTACCATCCTCGCTAAAACCGGCATGACGCTTGCTCAACTTGCCTTTGCCATTGGGGTTCAGCAGCACAGGCAGATGTGCATAAACCGGCATTTCCCAGCCAAACGCCTGCCAGAGCTGGTAATGCAGCGGCAGTGATGGCAGCCACTCGATGGAGCGTGTCACATGGCTGATTTCCATAAGATGGTCGTCGATAATGTGTGCCAGGTGATAGGTCGGGAAGCCGTCCTCTTTCAGCAGGATCATGTCGGAAATCGTGCTGTTATCGAACTCGACTTCACCACGCACCAGATCCTGCGCGATCGTTTTCCCACTATCTGGCGCTTTGAAACGGATCACCGGCTTGCGGCCTTCAGCGATGAATTTTTCCTCCTGTGCCGGAGTCAGCTCACGGTGACGGCCATCGTAGCCCGGCGGCAATTTCTTCGCCTCACGCTCGGCACTAATCTGCGATAGCTCTTCGCGTGTGTCATAAGCACGGTAGGCTTTGCCCTGTTCCACCAACCAGTTCGCCCACTGCTGATACAGATCCAAACGCTGCGATTGGGTGTAGGGGCCATAAGGGCCGCCTTTATCCGGGCCTTCATCCCAATCCAGGCCCAACCACTGCAACCCATCAGTCACAAGCTGCAAAGAGCCTTCGATATAGCGCTTTTGGTCAGTATCTTCAATTCGCAGAATAAACTGGCCGCCGTAATGCCGGGCTAGCAGCCAGGTAAAGAGCGCCGTCCGCGCGCTGCCAATATGCAGCGGCCCTGTCGGACTGGGCGCAAAGCGGGTGCGAACAGGCCGTGCTTCAGTCACAACGCATATTCTCCTTTACTCAAATGAGGAACTAAATCCGACGGCGGCGGGCGATGACGCTCTGCGCCAACCCGATTCCAGCCATCGTGGATAGCAATGAAGTACCGCCAGAACTAATAAATGGCAGAGTCAACCCGGTCACAGGCAGCAGCCCGAGATTCATCCCGATTGACGTCACCGTCTGAAAAAAGATGAAGGCCGCCACACCATAGCAGATCAGGCTGCCAAAAGGATCAACCGCCGTGCGCGCGCCATGTAAAATGCGAATCAAAACCACCCCGATCAGCCCCATCACAAGCGAGCCGCCAACCATGCCAAACTCTTCTGCGATCACGCTAAAGATGAAGTCTGTATGACGCACACGCAGGAAGCGGCCTTTATTCTGTGAGCCTACCGAGTAACCTTTGCCCACGGTGCCGCCAGAGCCAATGCTGATGAGCGCCTGCCGGATGTTATAGTAACCGGCTTCATCACTCTCAGGGTTAATGAATGTTGTGATACGCTTCTGCTGATACTCCGCCATCTGTGACCAGATCAACGGTGCGGAAACCGTCAGCACCAGCGCAAACAAAGCGATATGTTTCAATCGCAGCCCTGATGCCCAGATCATCACCATCCAGATCGCCGCAAACACGGTGACCATACCCAGGTCTGGCTGAATAAAAATCAGGAGCGCAGGAATACCCATGTGAACCAGCGAGGCAAAAATCGTTGATAAACTGCCCACATTCTGATAATGAGTCGCGAGGAAATGACCCAGCGTGATGATAATCAGCACTTTTGCCACTTCTGACGGTTGGATACGAATGCCGATGTTGATCCAGCTTTGTGCGCCAGCGTCACCCTCAACACCCAGGAAAAACACCATCACGAGCAGCACCACCATAAGCAAATAAAGCCAGGTATGCAACCCATTGAACAGCCTGTAGTCCATGAACGACAGGGCAAGCATTAATGCCAACCCAACAAAAGCAAATTGAATTTGATCTGGAACACGGCTGATTAGCGCCGGATCAATAGCACCCTGCGTAGCACTACGAATCATCAGGATGCCGAAGATGATCAGGAGAATAGTGATCCCAAACAGGACGTAGTCAAAACGTTGCCAGATACTCTCGGTACGCGTCATACCCTGTACTCGCTCTAATCAGGGCAGGCATTATACCGAAAGCCCAGTTAGAATTGAACCCCTGCCTCCGCGCCTACTCCGGGGGTTCGAGAGGGTCTTCGGCAGTATCCGCCTCGGGGTCATCACTTTCAATACCCTCGACAGGTCGGGAAAAAGGGATTTCCGCCACCAGTAAGCTGTCACGCTGCCGCTGCTGAAGCGCAATATCCACATTCTCCTGGTCGATTTTGACATACTTGGAAATCACTTCCAGGATTTCCTGCTTCATTGCTTGCAATTTCTCCGGCGGCAGATTGATACGATCATGTAACAGGATGAATTGCAAGCGTTGTTTCGCGGTGGAACCACTTCCCTTATTCCCACTACGACCCAGCATCCGGTCGAAGAATCCACTCATAAGCTCATCCTTTGGGCTAACTATTTCCTCCGGCAAACAGTCGTGCCAATCGTTGAAATAGGCCGCTACTGTTTTCCAGGTTCATGAACGGCACTGTCTCGCCATTCAAGCGGCGGGCAATATTTCGAAAGGCTTGACCGGCGCGGGAGTTTTCGTTGAGTGATACCGGGACACCACTGTTGGATGCTGGCACCACGGTTTCATCCTCAGGGACAATACCCAGCAAACTAATGGCGAGGATGTCTGTGACATCACCCGCAGAGAGCATTTCCCCTTTACGGATCATATCCATTTTGACGCGATTCAAAATCAACCGTACCGGTTTGTCTTTATGTTCTGCCTCCAGAAGGCCAATAATACGATCGGCATCCCGCACCGCAGAAACTTCCGGGTTCGTCACGATGATAATTTCATCTGATGGTGCAACCGCATTGCGAAAACCGCGTTCAATACCAGCCGGGCAGTCCACTAAAATAAAGTCTGTCTCCGCCCGCAGCTTATCCGCCAGCTGAATCATATCTGCCGGGCTGACAGCCGTCTTGTCCCGCGTTTGAGCCGCTGGTATCAGATACAACTCCGGGAACTGCTTGTGCTTGATCATCGCCTG
>JAIOHN010000245.1 GCA_019912985.1 Anaerolineae bacterium
GCGTAAGTTGCATAATTCGCGCGCTTAGCGTTTAATTTTATTGTTTAAGCGGGCTGTCCTAGCCCCTAAGTCAATCTTGGAGAAGGAGTTTCTATGCGCCGTTTCATTACTATCATGCTTCTGGTAGCGATCATGCTACCATTCGGCATGGTTGTCATGGGGCAAGATCAGCCAACACCAACCCCGGAACAACCAGAATTAACCGAAGAGGCAGGGATCGACCCGTTCGAGCTCACCGCCACTGCCATTATCGACCAGGTTACACAAACCGCTCAAGCCCTGACACCCCAGCAAGTTGAAAACCAGGGCGCAGCGATAACTGCTACACCGGTGGCAACGCAGTCAACCCTGGGACAGGGTGGCGGCGCAGCTCCCCAGCCGACCACTGCAGCGCCCGCACCAGAGCGATTTGCGTTGGGTGGTGGCTATGGTGGTTACTATGCCCCTCCGGCAGACGGCGCGGTTCCACCTGGATACATCCAGCACTACGTTCATTATGGCGAGAACCTGTTCCGCATCTCCCTGCGCTATGGGGTACCGATCTACGCCATTCAAGCGGCCAATCCCTGGATTACCAACATCAACCTGATCTATGCAGGCTCGGTCATCCTCATTCCAGTGGGTGCACCACCGCCAACCATCGTCCCACCGACACAGGCACCTGGGGGCACCGTGGTCCATGTGGTACAGCGGGGCGAGTGGTTGTACATGATTGCACGGCGCTATAACACCACCGTCTGGGCGATCGTACAGGCCAACTACATCGTTAACCCGAACCTGATTTACCCAGGCCAGCATCTGATTATCCCGGTCAGTGGCGGCAGCTATCCACCACCCTATACACCTGGGCCAGGAACCCCAACAGTCGTTCCACCAACATCCGCGCCACCGCCACAAGGCAGCTTTGAATTGGGTGGGCAGGTGTTTGGATATGCCAACGCCGCCGACATGCGGAATGCCGGGATGACCTGGGCGAAGGCACAGGTGACCTGGAGTGTTGGTCAGGATGCGAGTATCGCCCAATCCGCGATCAACGATGCGCACAAT
Organism: Anaerolineae bacterium; assembly: GCA_019912985.1. Classification (GTDB taxonomy): domain Bacteria; phylum Chloroflexota; class Anaerolineae; order Aggregatilineales; family Phototrophicaceae; genus JAIOHN01. The sequence continues at coordinate 1,048 of JAIOHN010000245.1, forward strand.
GAGGGCTTCAAGGTTCTGCTGAGCATCAAGGGCGACCCGGAGGAGATCCGCGCCAATCCAAGCCAGTACTATCAGGACTTTGCCGCATTCCTTGGCGGCGTGGCAGCACTGGGTCCGGATGCTATTGAAGTCTGGAATGAGCAGAATATCGACCGCGAGTGGCCCAACGGCTTGATCAGCCCGCAGGCTTACACGCAGATGTTGAGCGCAGCCTATCAGGCGATTAAAGCTGCCAACAGCAATGTGCTTGTGATCAGCGGCGCACCGGCACCAACCGGCTTCTTCGGTGGGTCATGCACCGGCACCGGCTGTGATGACCAGCCCTTCATTCAGGGCATGGCAGCGGCTGGCGCAGCCAATTACATGGACTGCGTGGGTATCCACTACAACGAAGGCATCCTGCCACCGACCGCCACCTCTGGCGACCCACGTGATAATAGTAGTCACTACACCCGTTACTATCCGTCGATGGTGAGCGTGTATTCCAGCGCCTTCCCCAGCCGTTCCCTGTGCTTCACCGAGCTTGGCTACCTGACACCAGAAGGTTACCCGCCGCTGCCATCAGCGTTCTCCTGGGCATCCGGCACCAGCGTTGATGAGCAGTCACAGTGGCTGGCGCAGGCTGCACAACTGTCACAGCAGGGTGGGAAAGTTCGCATCATGATTGTATGGAACGTCAACGCCACCGAGTATGGTGACGACCCGCAAGCCGGTTACGCGATTGTCCGGCCCGGCAACACCTGCCCGGCCTGTGTCGCGCTCAACGGTGTCATGAACCCATAGGTTCCCTCTGAAACACTTCAAAGGCGGTCGTCTGACCGCCTTTTTGATTCCCCGCATGTCAGAAAGCGACACAAAGGATGATTTCCATCAGCAGCGGCGATCTGCCAATCCGATTTACGCTGATATGGACTGCTCATTCATGGAGAAGAAGAATCAGCTATGCTCATCCTATCGCTTTTCCTGTTGCTTCTCGTCTATATTTTGATCCTTCGTCCCTGGTTCCTCCGCTGGGGCGCGACTGCTGAGGAAGCCGCAATGCCGCTGCCAGGGGACGAGATCGCGCCGGTATACAAACTCAGTGCCACCCGCGCCATCACTATCCACGCCCCTGCCAGCCAGATTTGGCCGTGGCTGGTGCAGATGGGTCAGGGACGCGGCGGCCTCTACAGCTACCTGTGGATTGAGAATATGATCGGCTGCAAAATGCACAATGCCGACCACATCATCCCAGAGCTGCAAAATCCACAAATTGGCGATCTCATCCGCATGGGGCCGGAAGGTTATCCACTGTTTAAAATCACGGCGATCCAGCCGCAGGCCGCACTGGTCATACAGGGACTTGATCCACGCACCAAAGAACCGGGGCAAGCTTACTGGTCGTTTGTGCTGCAACCGGTTGACGCACAGACCACCCGCCTCATCATCCGAGGGCGAAATGATTACGAACCCAGCCTGTTCAACTTCCTGATGTGGCGTGTGATCGTCGAGCCGGGTTACTTTGTAATGGAGCAAAAGATGCTGCGTGGCATCCGTGAGCGTGCCGAGCGGATTTACACCCAGGCGCGAGTTGCTGCGTGAGTATTAAGCAGCGCGCAGACAACTTGAAAACCCCTTCGCAGATCACCACGAAGGGGTTTATGTTTCAGCACTAAATCAGCACAGGTGGCAGCTTATGCCACACGCGGATTCTATTTCAGGTTGGTACGCAGCCGCCGTGAAACAAAGATCACACCTGCGAGACCCACGATTGCCAGCGCCAGCAGGCCGAGGCTTCCACCACCACCTGCCGCCAGGTCATCAAACAAACCGGTATCCGGCAGCGCCGTTGGCAGCGGCTCACCAAATCCCTCGCCGGTCGGTGTCGCAACTACACCACCACCTTGACCATCAGCGACCTCAGTCGGGGGTTGCAGCACACCAGCCAGCGCAGTCGCGGTCTGTGCCACAGCGTTAATATCTGATACGCCGGGCGGCGGTGTGCCGGATGGTTCACGCGTTGGTGAAGGCTGCGCACTGGCAGTCATATCCAACTCTGCCTGAATCGCGATCTGCGTCGCCGCAATATCAGTCGCATCCAGTGGCGGAGTCGCTGTTTCCGTCGGCGTTAAGGTGCTGGTCGGTGTAGCGGTCGGTGCCTGGGCTGTCTGGGTCATCTCAAACGCCAGTTGCGTTTCAGTCAGACGGTCAAAGGCCTGCTGGGTCTCGGTTTCCAACCCCTGGGCGATCGTGGTGGAGTTAATCAACGCAATCGCTGTTCGAGTGACGTCAAGTTCGCTGGGACCACGATTGGATAGGAAGAACAGTGCCACCAGCGCGACAATGAACAAGAGGATCATCAGTCCCGCAATCGCAATAAAAGTGCGGCTCGGCCCGCGGCCTTCTTCCTGATCCTCATCGAAGGCTAAATCTTCGTCCTGAAAGTCATCTCCCAGGCCACCCTCGAAATCAATATCATCGTCATCCTCAAATTGAAATTCGTCATCATCGAATTCGAATTCATCATCGTTATCAAACTCGAAGTCAGACCGGTTGCTCATGCTTCCTCCTCCTCTGTGGTGATGCCACTGGTATTATCTCCCAAAAACCTCTAAGTTCGCCAGTGGCACCAGTGCTGTTTCCCCCGTAACCAGTGCAACTCTGGCACAATGCACTCGTAGTCCATTGTCCATCAACTGGGGTGCATTTGGCAAATCAACGATTTCCCCAACCGAACCCACATAAGGTGCGCGGGTAAGACGGACTGACAATCCGGGTCGCAGAACCTGAGCAGTATTGGGCTCGGGGGGGCGTTCGCCTGCTCTGACCGGCAGATTGATAAATATTTCGGGTCGGCGTGATTCCCAACGACTGGGTAGAAAGGCGTCAAGTGTGGTTTGCCTGCCGACAAATCCTTCCAAGAGACTGTAAAGCTGCATATTCATCCGTATATCGCCAAAGCCCTGCGTGAGCACGATCGCCACATCTGTTTGCAACGCGCGTTGATACAGGCTGGCATCCATACTGGGCGCGATCACGCCACCAATGTGCTGGCCTTCAATCGCCACAAAGCTGGCTTCCTTAAGCGCACGGCGGGTCACGACGATGGACCCACTATACTGCCGGTCTATCGAATCGTCAAAAATACCTTCCAGGCCGTCTTCCGGCTCCACCCGCAGCGGGCCGATCAAGCGGCGACCATTCCCCCAGACGCCCTGTATCAGCGCACCATAGGCTTCGATGATCACACCGCGACCAGGGGCAACATCCACCACCTGTCCCACCAGCCCAGCTTCCAGGTCCATCAGCTCCGGCGTTTCCTGAATGATGATCCGGCCTTCATCCGCATAAACCAGAATGCCAGTGACCGGCGAAATTACACGCCGCCCACGGGTGGCGCTGCGTCCAGCCAGTACCTGGCCTTCCTCAACATCATCGCCAATCTGGACCAGCATCAAATCATCGAGGTCGGCTGCGCGCCGCAGTTTCAGCACGGTCATGGCATCCACAAACACATAGCGTGAAGGCACCGTGCCACGCGCCACCACATCACGTAAATTGACGTGCTGGCGATTTTGGGCTTCCACCACACCGATCGCATTATCCGGCAGCATCCGCTGACGGCGAACGGTAGTCCAGGCAATTGTATGTCTCTGATCAGCGTAATGCATCGCGCAAATCGTCCATTAATTCGTTCTCGTCAGCAGCGGGTTCCAGTTCCTTGAGGGTTGTGGCTTCCTCATCCGGGGCTTCCTCTTGTCGGCGTCCACGCCGCCAACCACGGCGGGCGGCAGGCGCTTCTTCCACAATTATTTCCGGCAGGGCTTCCTGCACTGGCTGCAACCAGCGCTCATCAATAACCTGCACTGGATCACCGGTTACTTCCGCAACCCACATTGGCATCTGTAACGCCCGCATCTGCACATCCTCAGCCAGCGAAAGTGGGCGGCCACGGGCATCGAAAATCACGCCAGCAGAGCCACCAACCACGTCCATCTGAATCCGGCGCTTGCCACCGATGCTGGTACCACGTCCCATCGCGCTCACCTCGACACGAGCACGCTCACCGATCGCCAATGGGTATACCCACAAATGCCCACCGAGCAGTTGGTGACTGAGCGTTTCACCATCTTCAGTTGAGATGCGAATATCAAGTGCCGCCCGATCTCCGCGTATCGCCCCCGATAGGCTGATCGACGTGCCAAGATCTTGCAGCGCCCCCGTATCCAGCACCTGCACCACCGCATCCGGCTTGACATAGGACAGCGCGCCCAATGCTGGCAGCACGCCGTAGGGATCGGTCTGAAGTTGTGTCACACCCTCTGGCTGGAGTGCATCCAGCAGCAGCAGCGCCGTGTATCCGGCATGGCCGGTACCGGTCAGTCCTGCCCCGGAGCCAATAATCGGGTCAAACGCTGGCAGCGCGGCATCCTGTGCGACCCCCATGTCCTTATACCAGATAGGCTGCCCCGCCCGCACCAGCGCTCGTATCCCGGCGCGCAGTAAGGCATGTTCCAGATAAAGGTCTTTTGCGTTCTGTGGGATCGTGGCCGGGCGCAGTGTCTTATTGCGAGCGTAAGCCATAATCTCTTCGTCACTGGCATAAAAAGGCAGCCAGGCGCGTATCGCCTCCAGCCCGACACCTTCCAGCAGGTGATAGGCACTGTGACCCAGGCCAATATCGGTGCGGATCACCGTGTGTACGGCATCGTTGATGTAGGTCGAGAGCGTGCTGACCGCGCTGCCAACATCCAGCAGCAGCACTGGGGAGTTTAAAGTCCGCCCCAGGTATTCGGCCATTAAGTCTGCACTCTGGGCTGTGGGCAGAACATCACCGGTCACCATGCCGCCGATGGTATCAAACCCGCCGCCACGATTTTCCTTGAACTGGTCGAAGGCATGACCCAACTGCAACTGCACGTTGTCGAGATCTTCATGTGCCAGCGAGGGACGCACATTGGGCGAAGCAAAAAACGACGTCAGACCAGCAAACATATCTTCCATGCGGTTCGCCAGCAGGCGATTCCCCGCAAAGACCACCACCGGGCGGCGTGGGATTTCCACCAGGTTCATCGTCAGTTCGATCACCTGCGCCAGTTCCAGCACTGGCCCCTCCGCGCCACCATCCGTGCCGCCTGTAATCAACACCAGGTCTGGTTGGCTGCTGATAATCGCGTTTACCTGTTCCTCTTCGCTGCGGCGATCATCCAGGCTAAGGATTTCGACAATCTCAATATACGACCCAGCCGCAGCGCGAATCGCACTGGCGATACTGATCTCAGGCACCAATCCGACCAGCACTGCTCGCAGCGGCCTGCCAATACTGGCAGTGGCTACAAAATAATCGACCCCTGCGCCGGTAGACTGTTCCGGCGTAATCACCTGCCGTGCGGCATCCAACAGCATTCGCCCGGAGATTTTCCCAAGCTCCGTCGCCGTTCGTGCCAGCCCGACGCTAATGTCATTAAAGGGAAAATCGCCCGTCGTGCGTCCTTCCGCCCGTGAAACAAGGCGGTAGCTGCCATCCACTGTATCAATCAAGATCAGACGCGTATGGACGTTGCCAAAGTCGGCTGCCAGTATCGAACCATAGCGATTTGCTGCCATCGGCTAGCTGCCTCCAATTCGCGCCAGGATAAAGCTGATACGCTCACTAAAGATGGTCAGGCTGGTGAGGATGGCCGCAGCATACAATGCGCCCAGCGTAATCACGATCATCGCCTGACCGACCCATGCCAGCGCCTGCACCGGGAGATTGCGTACACTCATGGCGGCGGCCCGGCGGCCCACATACTGGAAGTAGATCAATGTGCAAACCACGCCGATGATCATAAACAGCGAATTGACCGAATTCACGGTCGGGCTGGTTCCTGTCGCCATCACCAGCGGCAGCAGTGTGCCGGAGATCGCCCCGACCAACGCGACTGCCGTCCCAATACCGATCAGGAAAGCCAGCGCCAGACTGCCGATGCGACCCAGGCGCGGTGATGCTTTGAGCAGCAGCAGTGCGCCGATCGCCAGTGGCACCACACCTGTCACTATATCGCCGAGGCCCACACCTGCCCGAAGGATAGTCCCGTTCAGCCAGGGGACGAGTACGCTGTCCCAGGTCACGATCACGATATAACCGGCTGCCAGGCCGACAAAAACATAGACCGCCAGCCGGTAAAGGACGTTATCGCCCAGAAGATAGCTGAAGACCATCAATGTAAGGATGAAGCCCGCCCACAGGCCAATTTGCTCCAACCTAACCCCTCCTTCTCAGCAGGGAACGGCCAATGTTGACCAGCGCTCCCAACACGATAATGGCAATAATCGCCACCAGCCCTAGCGTCATGCCGTACCAGCGCTCATTTGCGTAGGGAATGATACTGGCGACTTCCACGGTGGTCGTATCGGCCTCAACCTCAGTGGGTGTGATTTCAGGTGTCGGTGATGGATCAACCTGCGCGCGATATGGCACAAAAACCAGGCGCTGACCGCGCACCGGCAGCAAGCTCGATGTATCTGCTTCTGGCACTTGTTCTGCACTGATGTCGAGCAGGAAGGCCGCAATCCAGGCTTCTTCCGCACCTTCAAATTCGATGCGTATCCAGTCACCCGTGCCATTACGCCCGACCACCACGAACTCATCACCTGGCGAGGCCACGCCTACCGGCGCAAAATTGGTGCCAGGGCCAGAACGAATGTTGACCGGCGTATCGGCAACTACGCGCCCTGTGATTTCAGTCGGCACAGGGGTATCCGTTGGTGCGGGTGTCGCCGTATCTGCATCTTCCTGGGTGCTGGTCGCCGGGGCAGCAGTAGTCGATACAATCGCCCGTTCGGGTGTCGCCGTGCTGGCCGTGGTCGATGTGGCTGTGGGCAGCGGTGTACTGGTTTGAGTCGCCGTCGGCGCGGGTGTATCAGAAGGACCAGTGGTCGCGGTCGGTGCGCTGATGCCACCTTCCGGCGTCGCGGTCGTAATCAGATTTTCGGCCACCCAGCCTTCAGTATCATCACTCAAGCGGATGTTGATCCAACCGTTATCTGTACTCAGGACTTCGACCTCAGTCCCCGGTTGCAGCGACTGAATGATGGGGAAGCCTGCGCCTGGACCCTCACGCATGTTGATGGCAGTAAAGGCGCTGATGACCCCGGTGGTAAGTGGGGTTTCCGTCGCGGTCGGCGGCACTTGCGAGGGTGTCGGGCTGATTTCCGGTGTTGGGGTAAAGGTGGCTGTCGGTTCCAGCGTCGGCGTCGCGGTGTCGAGCAACAACGGTGGCATCGAACCCAACAGGCGATCATAGGTGAGCGCATCTTGATAACCCACCAGCAGCCCATCCAACGAAGCGCCCAGGTAGGACATCACCAGCGGCGACGCTGCCCGGCCAGAACCGGCAAGGAATGGCACGCGCGGCGCAGAGGGCGCGACCTGCTCCGCCCAATTGCGGAAATCTTCGGGACTTTCCACGATCACCACCAGCCGCGCAAAAAGATTCAGATCATTGACGGCGGTCAAACCTGTTTCGGCCCCGCTTGAATCGAACGCCAGCGTGGTACTGGGGTTGGTCACCAGCGACCGCAGCCCCAATCCAGCGCCGGGGAGATAGCGTGCCACAAAATAATCACGGTTTGCGCTTAAAGGCCGTCCCAGGCTTTCGGAAAAGGTTGGCACGCCGAGAATATTCTCCGCACGCAGCAGCGCGACTGGATTGCCGCTGACGATCACCGGCACAGCACCCTGCCGCAGGATATGTTGGAGGGTAATTGTGGCAAGACTGTCCAGCTCACCGGCTGCTGTCGGGCCATATTCCAGCCCAACCAGCACCAGATCACCCGGATTCAGCGTCGCGATGCTGTCGTAAAATGCTTCCTGTTCACTGCCAGCGGCGAAACTGGCTGGCGGTAAACTGCCCATACGCAGCGCAGGGATGAAGAACGGCAGGATAACCGCCGCCGCGACGATCAACGTCACCAACAGACGGTCCAGTTTTATGCGGCGTCCTTCACGAGCCGCGGCTGCAGAGAGTGCAGCCGTATCCACCGCGTCACCGATACGCGCGGCAGGAGCCTGTCCCACCAGCGACCGCAGCAAATCCACACGTCGATTCTGCGAATCGGTGATGGTCACAGCATTGGCGACGCCTATGTCTTCCATATCGAAGGTGCCTGGAGCCAGTGCGTCAGCAACACCCGGCAGGATATTCTGCAAGACGTCACTACTTTCGGTGGCAGGGGCTGCGTCAGCAACTTCATCGCCGCGATCTCGCAGGCGCCGCAGACGATCCGGCAGCTCTTCCAGCGGACGGTCACGTTGCTGGCGCAGCAATGCCGTCGCGGAGACTGCCCCAACCGATGCGCCAACTTCGGTCAACCAATCTGGCTTATTCGGGTCTTCACCGAGTTCGACATCCGCAAAAGCCGGGTCCGAAAGCAGGGTTTCCAGATCAACTTCCTGGTCCACCAGTTCACTGGTATCCGGCAGTGAGGTTCCACGCTCATCAATGGAGGCGAGGATGCTGTCGATGTCGCTCATTTCAGCGGCGGTGACAGCGTCTTCTTCATCCTCTTCATCATCGCCAAACTGGATACCCGCCAGTGGATCTTCTACCAGCACTTCCTCGCCTGGGCTGAGATCGGGCAATTCCGACAGCCAGTCAATATCTTGTGTTGCCTCTGGCGCGCCTTCTTCTTCATCAAACCAATCAAACTCAGGCACGTCTTCCTGTGCTTCGTCTGATTCATCCGGTGCCAGGCTGGCGAAGAAACCGGTATCCAGGTCAGCTTCATGCAGCGGCTCTGCTTCAGGTTCGCCCGCTGCTTCAATAGTCTCGGCCTCATCGTCGTTGGCGAGACCAAGCGAGGCGAAGAATGATTCATCCAACGGCTCCGGTACCGGGCCGGCCTCTGGCGGCATTTCCTCTTCAGGCGCTTCGTCCCGAATCCCTAGCGATCCCAGGAAGTCATCGCCAAAGTCCGAGAGGGAAGGCTCTGGCACATTGTCTTCGTCATCCGCATCTGTGGACCACTCAAACTCAGGCTCTTCATCATCCCATGCCTGCTGGTCCTCTGGCTCAGATTCTTCACCAAACAGACTGTAGGCTGGCTCCGCAGCGGGTTCTTCGGCTGCTTCCTCGTCAAAATCATACTCGCCGAAATCGCCTTCGCCTTCGATCTGAGGAGCTTCTTCATCACTAAGCTGCGGCCACTCTTCCGATTGCTCGGTCTCCGGTATCTCATCGAACAGGCTGGAGGGTTCTATAGTGGGTTCTTCAATATTTTCGGCATCCGGCTCAGCAGCCTCGAAGCCGGTATCCATGCTGTCATCAGGACCGAAAAAGGCGTCAAGCGCTTCCTCGGCGCTATGCGCGGGTTCGCCCGGCATCTCGGCAAAGAAATCGTCCAAGTTCGCCGCAGGTTGCTCGGGTTCTGGCGCATCATCAGAGTCTAGCGAACTGAAGAAATCGTCGAGCGCCTCCTCTTCCGGAGTTCCGGTCGGTTCAAGAGCGCCAGTGGGTGGCGTTTCTTCCAGGAACCAATCCGGTGCTTCGCTGGTATCGAGTTCTTCCATCCCCAGGAACCAGTCCGGCAGCACGCCTGTATCCACTTCGACCGGTTCATCGCTGTCCAGTTCGGCGAATTCGTCAGGCACCAGCTCGTCAATTTCCGGCTCGCGCTCTGCTTCCAGCTGCTGTGCCAGCCATTCGTCGTAGGTAAGCTCACTTTCTACGTGATCCGGCAGCGCCTCTCCCTGCGCCAGCCATTCCGCCGAGAGTTCACCTGTTTCGTCCACGAACCGCGAAGGCCCGGCCTGCGCCGCTTCTTCCGCATCCAGCCCCACCAACCAGTCGGGAACCTCATTAAGCGGGTCATTTTCCAACTGACTGGTATCCGCTTTAATCCAATCCGGCATCTCCTCGCCGGGTGCCTCCGGCTCCTGGGAAGCAGGCTCTTCTGCGACAAAATCGCTGGTATCTACGTTTAACCAGTCCGGCACTTCCTCGGTTGGTCCGGCAGCAACCGGTTCTTCAGGGCTTTCCGCCTCAACATCACTGCTGTCGGTGGCATTCAGCCAATCGGGAATAGCGGGTTCCGAGGGGCCTGATTCACCTTCCTCGTCATCCTCGCTGCCAAACATGCGGACCGCTTCCGCCAGCCAGCCTTCATCATCTTCCGACCCTTCGGGTGGCGCAGCAGGTGGCATATCCGGCAAATCGTCACGCAGCCATTCAGGCACATCAACTTCACTGGATGCATCTGGTGGCGTGGGTTGTTCAGGCTCGGGTGATTGGCGCTCGGAGGATTCTATGTCCGCATCATACAGCCAGGAAAGATCTTCCTCGGTCTCAGGCGTTTCGCCAGCGGCGTTATCGCCCTGCATCCAGGGCAATTCGCCTGTCATGCCCAGGTGCTCACCCCGCTCGCCAGTGCCACGGTCAGAAGTATCGTCCTGCATCCAGGGGAGTTCCCCGGTCATGCCCAGCCGGTCAGAGCGGTCTTCGCCTTCTCCCGCGTCGGCATCCCCCTGCATCCAGGGCAGATCACCGGTAACACCTAATCGCCCGGATGATTCGGATGGTTCGTTTTCATCTGGCTGCCAGTCAAAATCAAGCGCGTCCTCGTCATCTTGCGGGGTGTCGTCTTCGTTATCGTCACGCAGCCATGAGAAATCGTCGTTATCGAAGTCGTCGCTCATAAGCGTCCTTTATTCCCGGTATGATCGATCCTGGCCGAGCAGAATACGCAGGCCGGTCACCACCGTTGCCAGCGCAATCCCCAGCAAGATCCCACGCGCCCCGGCGCTCACTGGCAAATCCAGCCACAGCCGGTTCAAATCCGCCAGCAGGGTCACACCCAGGGGGAGCGCCCCAACCAGCACCACCAGGATTGAAATCGTGAACAGCAGCCCCCAAAATGTCACGCGCTGCCGCAGCACCCGAAAAGCACCATAAACCAACGCGAATAACAGCAAGCCAGCTAACGCGGATTCAATCGAAACCTGCACCTGTTCCAGCAAAATGCGGGTAATAGGTGGGTCTTGTTGCAGGGCGCCGGTTCGTTCCAGCACGGTGAGAATTAACACTGCCAGCGTGCTGAGGATTAAAACGACGCTGTAACCCCAGCCACCTGCTCGCCTGCCAATGCGCGCAAGATGCACCCAGAAGAGATTGACAATGCCGATCAACACCGTCACACCGATCGAAACCACCACCAGTTGCAGCAGGTAATCGGTACTTTCACGCACCCTGCCAATGCGGACGAAATCACTCAAAAAGCCCAGATTTTCACCCACCAGCAGCCCGACCAGCGTAAACAAGCCAAAGCCGATGACAATGGCGGTTGCCGGTATCCTGAGCAGTCTTCCAAGCATGATTTAGCGCCCCCCGAATGCGGTGATAATCGCTAACGCTACAATAGCGAGGATCACGACCCAGCGCAACACATCCAGCGTAAACACACTCACCCGCTGATCATCCAGATAAGCACCGGCGACATAAATTTCCTCGCCAATCAGCGGCTCGTCAGCCATCGCATAGGCAATCGCCTGACCATCGAGCCGGTCACTGGCCGCAATGGACATTTGACCACGGCGGTAAGTCGCATCGAGGATGAGCGCCAGCTCTGATCCAAAACTGCCGACCAGCACATTCCCACCTACATGATTATCCGCCACCAGCGCGGTCAGTGCAGCGGCAAACGCCAGCGACCGTGGGCCAGAGGGGTACCATTGCACATCGCTGGAACGGAAGCGCTGTAATAAGTAACGAGAGGCATAGGCCCGCCGCAAAATATCCTGTTCCAGAGGGATGGAGGTCGGGTTGCTGGTGGTTAAAATCGGTGATGAAGCGCTAATCGCGGCCTGACGCGCGGTCTGGTAAAACAACTCTGCTGTTGCCAGAGAAAGCACTGTATTGCCATTCCCGATACCGGTGCTGCCCATCGACAGATGCATGGGACGATTGGCCTCAATCGCTGCTCCGACCATTTGCGGCACATGCTCGTAAGCTGGGATGACACGCAGTGCCAGTCGGTTACGCTGGCGGCGCATCACGCCGACACTCGCGCCGAACAGCACGAACACCAGCAGGATTACAAGAATACTCAGGAATTGTGTCGTCGTATCCACTCAGTCATCCTCGTCCAGTAAGTGCCGTAGCTGTGCGGCTCCGCCCGGTGCTTCCAAAGTTTCCGCCAGTTCGCGCACTACTTCTCGCGCGCCAAACATCCCCGAAACCGGTTGGGCAATCCACAGGACTTGCGCGCCCAAAGGCCCTAACGGTTCCAGTACATCCAGCGCCACGCGCAGTGCGCCGCCTAATCCCCGTGCCTTGAGCTTCGCAATCCAATCGTTCATATTCGCCAGTATAGCACACCCATAGAGCGCAGAAAAATTAACCCAGTGGACTGTCACAAAAACCGAACTATGGTACTATCGTGCCAGATAACTACACGAGAGGGACACAACCTATGCGGCTGGCCGTATTATCGGATATACATGGCAATTTGACCGCCCTGGAAACCGCGTTGGCGGACCTGGAAGCCCAGGGGGAAGTCGATAAATTGTGGAT
>JAIOHN010000246.1 GCA_019912985.1 Anaerolineae bacterium
GTTGTGTCGTCTTGTAAAATACTTGAAGTATCTGTCCGACTCTGTATGGCGATTTTCAAACATGTATTCGCACTGTTTACAAAATGTCGTCTGCTGTCGAGCTTTCTCAGACACTTGTCTTCAAGAAATGGGTACTTGACACACAGATGATCGCACAAGTGTCTGACACAACAGGTCGCGGAGAGAAGGTATGCTTTTAGTGCTCGGAACATCATGTTTTTGACTTATCTTCCCGCCACATCACTACCCTGGCGGCAACAACGCCCTGGATTCCTGCCGCCGGCCCCCCATCTGCCGCCACCACATTGGATGCCCGGCGCGATCCACTCACCAAAGGAGCACAGTCCCTTGTCCGACCATTTTAAGACGATCTACGCCAGCCACGCCGCGCAGTATGACGCCATGGTCAGCCGCGAGGATTACCAGGGCAACCTGCTGCCCGCCTTGCAGCAAATCCGCCCGCTGAAGGATCTGCACGTGGTCGAAATGGGCGCGGGAACCGGACGGCTCACACGGCTGCTGGCCCCGGTCGTCGCTTCCATCGCAGCCTATGATGCCTCCGCCCACATGCTGGAAACCGCCCGTGCCAGTCTGACCGCGCTTGGCTTAGCCAACTGGCAGGTGGCCGAAGGCGATAATCGCGCCCTGCCTGCCCCGGATGCCAGTGCCGATCTGTGCATCGCGGGTTGGAGCTTCGGCCATTTTTGCGGTTGGTATCCTGACTCATGGCGCGCGGAAATCGGCACGGCACTGGCGGAGATGCAGCGCATCCTCAAACCCGGCGGCACGGCCATCATCCTCGAAACACTTGGCACCGGGCGCGAGACTCCCGCCCCGCCCGCCGAGCATCTCGCCGCCTACTATCGCTGGCTGGAAGGCGAACACGGCTTTGCGTCCACCTGGATTCGCACCGATTATCGCTTCCAATCCGTGCAGGAAGCCGATGACCTCACCCGCTTTTTCTTCGGTGATGAACTGGCGGACCGGATCGTGCGCGAACAGCTGACCATCTTACCGGAATGCACTGGCATCTGGTGGAGGACATATTAGCACCAGCGTCGCCACAGTAGTGCCAGCGCAACGGCTTCAATCACGAGGTTGACCAGCGCCGCGCCCATCGCACCCAGCGGCGGAATCAGCCACAGGCTGAGCGCCAGTCGCAGCACCAGGGTCAGCAGCGTCACCCGGTTGACAAAGCGCTCCTGGCCCTGCGCATACCAGTAAAGTGTGCGCCCGCCTTTCAGTAGGCCCGGCAGCAGCGCCCACAGGCTCACTTGCAGCACGAGCACCGCTGGCGCAAAGTCCGGGCCGTAGGTCAATCCAATCAATCCCGGTGCGACCAGCGTCCCCGCCACACCTACAACCAGGGCGAATCCTGCCAGTCCCAGGCTCACCCGCCGGAACAATTGGCGGAACGCCGCTGTCTGGCTCACCAGTGCGGCTAATGTGGGAAACAGCGCATCGAAGAACGCCTGTGGCAGCAGGCGAAATGCCTCAATAAAGCGGTTCGCCGCAGCATAGTAGCCCGTCGCGCCCACGCCAACCGTCTGTTCCAGCACCAACACTCCCAGGCGCAGGTGCAGCGCGGCCAGCACCCCTGCCACCGCAAACGGCCACGCCTGCCGCAGCAGATGCATGGGCTGAAGTGGAGGATTGTTTTGTGATGATCCGGCAAAACGCCAGCGGTAGATCGCCCAGGCGGCGGTCAACTGCGCAGCAGAGGTCAGAGTATTCACTGCCAGCGCCGCAGTCACGCCCTGCCCACTGGCGAACACCCAGGCAGTCAATCCCACTTGCAGCACCAGCATTCCCAGGTTGAGCGCGGCCACCGGCCACATCACCCGCCGCGCCCGAAACACCGCGCTGAAGGCCCCGAAAAACGGTGCAATCAACACCAGCGGCGCACTGATCTGGATCGCGCGCGCAACCGCTGGCTGATTGCTCAGCAGCGGTGCAGCCAGCACCAGCATCAGCATCAACCCACCGCCCAGCCACAACCGCAGCACCGCAGTCGCATGCAGGTAATCCCCGGTACTGTCCGGCTGCTGTGCGACTTCTCGCGTAATGAGGGTGTTCATCCCGGCTTCTGCCAGCAGACTCAGCGGAAATACCCAGGCCAGCGCCGCTGCGTACACACCAAGACCATCTTCGCCCAACACGCGCCCAACCAGCACCGACAGCAGGAACGACAGCAGCGCACCACCGATATTACTCAGCAGCAGGGTTCGTGTGTTTGCGGTTAGTCGAGAAAGCAGCATCACATACTCAGAATGACATTTCGCAGGATCGAGGAAATCATACTATAATCGCTGCGTTCTTTACGATGACGCATTCACATTTCGCAACCAATATGACTCGATTAGGCATACTCGGCGGCGGGCAGCTCGCGCAGATGCTCACCCAGGCCGCCATTTCACTGGGCGTGGAAACCGCCATTTTTGAACAATTCGAAGATAGTCCAGCCGCACGCCTCACCCACCACCAGGTCGCGAGTAAATGGGATAATGAGGAAGCCCTGATCAACTTCGCGTTGATGTGTCAGGCGGTCACGCTTGAAAACGAATTTGTCGACTCGCTGGTGCTGCGCTGGCTGGCGGATTCTGGCCTAGCCGTCTATCCCACTGCGGATACACTGGCTGATATTCAGGACAAGCTGCTGCAAAAACAGCGCATCGCGGCGGCAGGATTGGCCGTGCCGGATTTTGAGGCGGTCTACACGCCCGAAGATATTCGCGAATTTGGTCAGGCGCATGGCTATCCATTCCTGCTCAAAGCGCGCCGCCTGGGCTATGACGGTTATGGCAACGCGACCATTCACAGCGCAGATGATATTATCCCTGCCTGGAACCAGTTAGGTGCAGACAAAGGCCGCGAACTCCTGGCCGAAGCGTTCATCCCCTTCGTGCGCGAACTGGCGGTGATGGTGCTGCGCGGGCGCGATGGTGAACTTCGCAGCTACCCGGTCGTGGAGACGATTCAGCAGAATCACATCTGCCATATCGTACGTGCCCCCGCCCCGATTTCTGCCAAAACTGCTGAAAAAGCATCCGAATTAGCCAAAAGCGCCGTAGAGGTGTTTGAGGGTGTCGGCGTATTTGGGGCAGAATTGTTCGAGTTAGCTGACGGCACCGTACTTTACAATGAGATCGCGCCGCGCCCTCACAACTCCGGCCACTATACGATTGAAGCCTGCGTCACTTCCCAGTTTGAAAATCATATTCGCGCCGTCCTCGGCTGGCCGCTCGGCTCAACAGCGATGGTCAAACCTGCTGCCGTAATGGTGAACCTGCTCGGCCAGCGCCAGGGCAAAACCAATTCCGATGGCATCCGCGAGGCGCTTGGCGTTGCTCAGGCGCACATTCATCTCTACGGCAAAAGCGATGTGCGGCCCGGTCGCAAGATGGGGCATGTCACCGCCCTGGCCGATACACTGGCCGAAGCGGAAGCCATTGCTCAAAAAGCGGCTGATCTGGTCAAACTCTGATACACAGGAAAGGACAGGAGCGGTGAATCCACTCATCGGCATTATCATGGGCAGCGACAGCGATTTGCCCACCATGCAGGCCGCGATTGATGTCTGCCGTGAATTTGCCGTACCGTATGAAGTGCGCGTGGTTTCGGCACATCGCACCCCGGCGGATATGGCGGAGTACGCCACCAGCGCCCACACACGCGGTCTGCGCGTAATTATCGCTGGCGCGGGTGGTGCGGCGCATCTACCGGGCATGGTGGCCGCTTATACACCGCTGCCCGTGATCGGTGTGCCCGTTCAAAGCAAAGCCCTGAGTGGGTTGGATTCGCTGTTGTCGATTGTGCAGATGCCGGGCGGCGTGCCAGTTGCCACGGTGGCGATTGGGCAGGCGAAAAACGCCGGTCTGCTGGCGGTACAGATTATCGCCTCTGCCGATCCCGCCCTGCTGCAAAAGATGGTTGACTATAAGAAATCGCTGGCAGAACAATCGCGCGCCAAAAACGACAATCTAAGCTATTAAGCGCCGCGTTCGAACTCAATCCAGTAGTGATCGGCAAAACGCGCCAGCAGTGCTGATCGCCCGAAGCGTTCTTCTAAGTCGGTCAGCCCCCACAGCAAACGTGGTCGCCGCTCGATCACACCGTAGACATCACTCGGCGGCAGGAACAGGCCCAGACTCGCCACATGCTTACAGCGAAAATGCGGCGCGAAATCCGCTTTGAGGCGGCCAATGGGGGGATAGAAAATCGCCAGCGGTTCACTCACGCCCGGCGGTTGAAAGACAGCGTGACCTCGCAGGCGGCGCAGGGCGGTTTTCCAGTCTCCATGTAACCCATGCCAGCCAATCTCCCACAGACAAAGCGGCCCCATCACACCAAAAGCGACTACACCCCCCGGTTTCACACACCGGGCCAGCCATGCCGCCAGCGGCTGCCAATCATCCAGCACATTCAGCGGCCCAAAATTAGAGAGCACACCGTCCAATAAGCGTCCATCTCTACTTACTGTGCGCGGATCAGGCAGCACGGTTAAATCCAGCTTTTCGACCTGTACCTGCAGGTAAGACGCGACTTTCGCCCGTGTGATGTCCAGCATCGTTTCGCTGGCGTCCGTTGCCAGCACGTGAATACCCTGCGCGGCCAACCAGAGGGCATCTTCGCCCGTGCCACAGCCCAATTCCAGCACGCGATCCCCAGCGCGAAAATGCTGCCCTAGTTGCAGATGAACTCGCTCACGCAGATAACGCGCAATAGGTGATTGGGTAAAATCGGCGTCGTAAGTCGGCGCGGCAGAGTCAAAGGCTTGCGGTTGGCTCATGCACTGGTTGCCCCTGCTGTTCACGCTGGCTTTTCGTCAGTTCCATGCCGATGCGTCCCA
>JAIOHN010000247.1 GCA_019912985.1 Anaerolineae bacterium
GTGTTCCTTCCGGCCCAGAATTCGGCCTCTTTGCGGTTCTTGAATGCATACAGGGTTTTGGCTGTGGTGCGCTTGCAGCTGTGGCATTTGCGCCAGGTCCACACACCTGCCTCATCAACGCTCACACATCCCGCAGAGGAAAGCATGAGTGGCCGACCATCATCATCTCGACAGGATCCGCAATACAACTGGATCATTGCACGTCGTCCTCGGTGAACGTCAGCTCGACCGCCACATCCAGGCCGTCTTCGACGATCACCTGCCGCGCCAGCAGGTAATACCCGTGTCGCAGCAGTTGCCCGGCCAGCGTGGCCGCAGACGGCTTCTCAAACAGCTTGAAGCGTGCCACGTAGCCCCGTTTGCCCTCGCTGATCCGCTCAAACGGCAGCAGGTCGCCGTAGTAATTCAGCGTGCGTGCGGCAGCTTCGGCCTGCTCGATGGGGGTGTGGTTGCGCTGGGGATGACTCGGAATGCGCATGGTATTCATATCGCCACCTCACGTTTGACTTCCACTTCAGCGTGAGCCTGGCGCAGCGCTCGTAAGAAAGCCTGCCGCCGGGCCTGGGGGAAGAGTGCCTTGATCTGTTCGCGATCCAGGCACAGCCGGTTGTTAATCACATTGCCTTTTCTCTCATTCATGACACTACTTCCTCGACCTCTGCGAGTTGTTCCTCGTCAACCAGAATGCAGACAACCTGTAAACCTGCTGCGCGCGCGTGATATTTGACGATAGCTTCGGAGACTCCGAGCGCATGGCCGATCTTATTCAGACTGCCATGTTGCCTATACATCCGCAGAAGATATTCCTTGGTCGTGATACCAGCAGAGGTAGCTAAAGAGGGGATAACCCCAGAAGTCGCTTTCATATCCGTCCTCGTGATATGATTTCGGAAAAAAAGACCCCACCCACAGGCGAAGCGTTATAATATCTACAATATCACGAGTTCGGATTTTTGACTAGTGGTCAATTTGTATTAAAATGATTGGGGGTTGGTTTGAATCTCGAAAAGGATGTGCAGGTGGCTAAACTACCCGTGACAGCACGGCGGCTGGCTGAGTTGCGGGCCAAAAGAGGAGTCGATCAGGCTGATGTGGCTCGTGCGATTGGAACATCACAGGGGCGGGTATCTGAGCATGAGTCCGGCACAACCAGTTTGACACTACCAACTCTCATCAAATATGCTCGGTATTACGATGTAACATCTTCGTATTTACTTGGAGAGACGGACAACCCGAAGGGCGAAGCAGACGATGACAAGATTGTCCCAACAGACGATGAAGCCCTTTTACTACAGGCTTTCAGAGACGGTTGGTTTCAGGAACTCGCCGACATGCTTATAGCAGAAGCTAAAAAGCGGGGCAGTGAATGATGGACTCTTGCCCGTTTTCAACCACGTAATAACAGCTTCGTAGTCTTCCTGGGGCAGGGCGCGAAGATCTCTAATAAGATCATGATCATGGTCGGTTAGCCGGACTGAATTATTTTTTAATGCGAACATTTTGAGACCCCTAGAATACGTGTGCTAAAACTAAATTATAACTTGTTTCTGTCACGTAGTCAGTTCGAAAACCGAAACGTAACCCCATCTATTACAACGGCGTAGAATCTGATGTTTCAAATGTAACACAACCTAAAACGATCGTGAAGAATGTGCAAAAAAATTCACACAAATTTCACAGGCTATCAATTAATTATACTATATTGGGGGACATAGAGACACTTATGAAGCTTAGAGCACTCGGCTGGGCCGCCGTCTCAACAGTCCCTCAAGCCAGCCTTGAAAAGGAATCCTTGCCCGTCCAGGAAGCCGACATCCGCGAGTTGTGCGCGCGGGAAGGCTGGCACCTGGTCGAGATTTTGCGCGTCCCCGGCCACAGTCGCAGCTACCTTGACTTCCACGAGATGTCCAGTGATGCCGTGAACGCGGGGATCACTGCCTTTCGTGATCTCGAACGCCATTGGGAAGCGAAAGACTTCGATGTCCTCATCACCCGCGATGGCAACCGCTTCGCCCGTGAGCAGCCGCCACACGCCTTTATGGTCCTGCGCACCATCCGCTCGGGCGCGTTTATCCAGCTCATTAATGGCGGACGGGTCGATGCCGAGAATGTGAATATGTTTGTCGCCATGGATGGCTACCGTGCCGCTCAGGATGTCAGTGAACTGAGGCGAAAATTTCAACTCGGCATGAATGGCCGTGCCAAACGAGGTCTGGTGATCAGCTCACGCGCACCGATCTCCCATCGCATCGTCCGCGATCGCAGCGGGAAGGCCATCGCCACCGAGGTCAATCCAGTCACCGCGCCCATGTTTGAGGCTGCCGCCCGGCTGCTGCTCAAAGGCATGGCCTGGGATGATATGGCCGACGAGCTCGAACGCCTGGGGTTCCTCCGGCCAGATGGCAAACGCTATCCGCGAGCCACCATCTACAAGAATTTCACAAACCCGCTCTTCTGGGGGAACATGGCCCGCTGGTATGGGAAGTCTCGCGTGGGACCGTGGATCTTTGATCCAGAAGTGCCACCGCCCGATGGCGTCAGGATGTGGTATGATCGCATCCCCCCTGCATTGCCAGAGGAACTCATTGAGCCGATGCAGGCCGAGCTGCGCAAGCGTTTTAGCAGCGGCGGTCGGGGAAATTGGTACACCAATCGCTACCGCTTCTCAGGTCTGGGCATTTGCGATGAATGCGGCAGTACAATCTCAGTGCGTTCCAATCGTACGCGCAAGGGCGAGCTTTATCGTGAAGGGTTGGGGTGTGCGACCTTCTGGGGGCGAAGCACCCAAAAAGTCTGCTCGCAGACGAAGTATGTTTCGCATGCCGTCTTGCAGGACTTTTTTGAACATCTGTTGGAGCAGATATTTGAGGATGACGATTTTTTCAAGATCGATCAACCCACGCAAGACACCCTCGCCCCATTACAGTTGCAATTAGAAAATGTCTCACGCCAGATCGACCGAATGATCACCGAGCAATCCCTGGCACCCGAGAGCGTCCAGCCGCGCTACCGCCAGCAAATCGAGGTCCTCTCACAGCAGTATGACATCCTACGCGCGCAAATCCAGTCTCAAGAGTATGCGCGCAAGGATTACGAGCGCCAGCATAGGCACCAGCAGCACGCACTAGAAGAGATTCGTGAGCTAACGCTCGAAACATTCTGGAACCTGCCGGACCCCGAAATTAACCGGCTGCTGCGCCTGCTGATGGGCGATCTGCGGATTGTCATCCGTGGCAAAGAAATTGTCGATTTGCGTACAGTTTAGTATCCAATTCACAGTCACCAACTGATTTACCGTCCACGTCACTGGCGCGGTCCATTGTGCGGTCATTCAACCCTCCTTTAATAAGCGACTACCGCATCTACATCCAACTGATTCACATCCAGCAGCCAGTAGGTATTGGCCGCTGCCGCCTCCAGCAGCCAGCGCGTTTCATGCCGGCTGCCCCCACGATCGACGCTGTGCTGCTCGGCCACGATGAAATAATCCGCACTGTGGCCGGTCTGCGTCTCTGTCACCGTAATGCGATCAAACAACGTCCGCGCGATCATCTGCGCCCGGTGCGCCGGGCTTTTCAGCACCAGCTCGCCCACCAGTCCGCGCGGAGATCGCCGCCGCCCCAGCTCAAAACGCGCCACCTGATCGGCCTCCTCGACCGAATCCAGCGCGGGCAGATTCAGCGTCAGGCTGTGCTGGCCGTACAGCGTGCGAGCCGCATCGTCATATTGCGTCACCGTCACCGGGTTGCCCTGGTAAACCGGTATCCCCCGGATTTGCGTCCCGGCCAGCAGATACACGTCGCGCTGCGCCCGGTTGCGCACTTCCAGCACTGCCGCACTGAAATCCACCTGCCGCAGCACCACATCGACCTGCTGGGTCCGGTCGAGTCCGCTGCCATCAGCGGCGGTGTTGGCGGCATAATCCACGTAATCATCGAGTGCCAGCGCCCCGATTGGCCGGTCATTGTCATCGCGGAAGCGAACCGTAATCCGCTGGATGCGGCCTGAAGGCAGCAGTTGCGCATTCGCCGCCTCCCACAGCACCGCGCTGGCACTCCCCACCGAACGCGGCAGCATGTTCACGCGCACCTCGCTCACGAATTCCGCGCCATAGCGATACGTCAGCCCGTCCATGTCATCCTCGAAGCTGGCCTGTACGCTCGTATCGAGAATCAGGTGATGCCGGTTGAGGAAACGCGCGCTCCCGCCACGATCGACATAGAAGCGCCCACGTTCTGCACCGACGATCTGCCGGATGGCATCGGCAGCTAACAGCCCCGCATCCCAGGTATCCGCCGCATAAGCCAGCGTCGAGCGCCCACTTTCGAGTGATTGCGCCACGGTTTCCCCCGGCAGCACCGTCTGCGCACCAAGTTCGCCGTGATCATCCAGGCCCAGAATCCACAAGCCCTTGACTGTGCGCCGTCGCAGCGGCACGGAATCCAGCAGCGCGCCGATGATGGCATCGCTGGCCTGATTCACCTGCGGCGGCAGCCGGACGCGATAGGCATGAAGCTGCGAATCGGCGCTGCTGGCGTGAATCACTGCCGTGCGTTCGCCATTTACCCCCGGCAGCGGTTCCACCCGGTCGATATAGCCCGTGAAATGCACTACTGTATCCCCCGAATCCACGCTGCGGATCTGGAGCAGCCGCCCTCGTTCCAGCGCATCACCGCCTGCTTCCGGTGAATAGACTTTGCTCTGGTTGCGCAGGTGAACAGTCGCGCGATTGGGCGCAGCCATCTCCTCGTATGGTGCTTCCAGCCCTAAGCGCCATTCCAGCCGCGTCATATCATCACTCATCGCGGCATCATCGTAGTTACTCGCATCACCCGCATTGAACGCCGTTGGCGCAGTAGACCCCGCCACCAGCATGAAGCCCGCTGCGTCAAATGTGACATCGGTCGCATCCGCATTTTTGCGAATGACGATCATCGTGTGTGTCGAGCTGGCACCGGTGGTGAAGGGAATATCCACCTTCTGCCAGGATGTCGAAAGCGTGAACGGATGCGCCGTAATGGAAGCCGTTTGATCCCACACAATCGCATACATCGGGATCGCACCCACATCGCCCTTCACCCAGAAAGTCCAGGTGTACTGCGTGCTGGCCGCCACCGGAATATCATCAATCACCAGACCTAATTCAGAGCCGAACAACATCCCAGCAAGCGTATGCGTCCCCGTGACACACCGGTAGCGCCACAAACCACATGGGATTTCCTCATAAACGTGTTCCACTGTCGCGGTCCAGTTGGGAACCACATCAATCCCGGCGTGCGAGACAGGCCACGGCAGCAGATTAAGCGCATCGCCCGCCTGCGCATCCCAGCAGATGAAGCCATCATCATCACCATCGACACCGACTTGATAAAGCATGGTCATACCTCCATCAGCCAGGTGTGACGAAAGGCGCAGCCGTGATAAAGCGTCTCGCCATGCGTGAATGTCCCCGGCTCCACCGTGACTCGCATCGGTTCCAGCAGTGCGCCGCTCAACGTCAGATCATCACCCAGCACGGCGAAATACTCGTCAATCAGGTCGATCAACCCCGGCAGATGCGACCGCGCACCAGCCCGTGTGCTGACCGGCGCGACCAGCAGCAGATGCGTGACCGTGTAGGTGATGGTGCGCGCGCCTTCGGCAAAGGCAATCGCCTGAAAGCCGCTGCCACGATCCCGAAACAGCGAATCGTCCTGAAGCTCACCGGGCAGCACCAGCAGCGCCGGGAGCTGCGCCCGCTTCAGGTCGTCCGGCACGCCATCCACATCGTAATTGTGAGCTACCCCCGGCACCGTCAAAGCCGAGAGATTGGTGAGTGCGGTTCGAAAGAGCGCCATCATGCTTCCTCCTCAGGTTATAATGGGTCCATCTTTTTTCGAGCGGAGTAAATGAACGATGAAAAAACTTATCCTGGTAATCCTGATCCTGGCCCTGATGCCTGCCGCCCCGGTGTTGATGCAGGACGACGAGATGGATTGCAGCGCCAGCGGCATCCAGGCGCAGGCCGAAGAATTGATTGCCACCTATGCGGATAATCAAGCGGATGACGAGGACGTGGAAGGGGCGTTGGCACAGGTCGCGGCGCTGACCGACGCGCTGGCTCAGTTGCAGGTTGATTGTGCCGTGCCGGAAGAAGTCGTCAATATCGAGATCAACTACGACGAAATCCCGCAGGAACGGCTGGAAGATGGGGCGTTTGTCCTGGGTGATCCCGATGCCCCGGTGACAATCGTCGAATTTGCCGATTTCGCCTGCCCGCACTGCCAGGCCTATGCTGATACAGTGAAGCAGTTTATTGCGGATTACGTCGTCACCGGGCAGGCACGCCTCGAATACCGTCTGTTCCTCAGCGGGGCCGACCCCGAAAATGGCAGGCTGACCGCGAAACTGGCCGAATGTGCCGAGGCGCAGCAGAGCAGCGGCTTCTGGAAAGCACATGAGCTGCTGTTCGACCTGGGCAAGCTGGGCCGCTTCAACGAGTCCACCGCCTCCACCGTGGCCGAAACGCTCGACCTGGATCTGGATGAGCTGATGGCCTGCACTGAGGATGCCAACCAGATCGAAACCGACATCGCGTATGGCGCAAGCCTGGGCGTGACCGGCACGCCGAGCGTGCTGGTGCGCGTGGGTGATTCGGAGCCGCAGTTTGTCAGCGCCGGCGGCCGCGATTGGACCGGCGGCGGTCTGCCTTACGAGCTGTTGGAAGCCATCGTCCAGCAGTTGCAGCCGTCATAATGGCGAGTGGTGCTTTACCACTAGCGCTCTGGCAATATACTGTAGACAGCAGAAGTCGGATTTCGTCCTGTACTTCTGCTGTCTCTTAAAAGCTTTATGAGTACCCGAAAGTATATAATTATGTTAAATAACAAGCTTTTGGACGAAGCACAGATTCAGCAGTATCACGAAGATGGTTATGTTTTCCTGGGAAAGATTTTATCTGATGAAATGGTTGAAGCGCTCCGCAAAGAGGAATACCGATTTCGGACATCACCTCTCTGGCCGGATAGCAGCGGGCTAAACACAACCATTTTCCGCAGTCTGGTACAGGCCTATTCATCGGTTGTGCGTAGGGCTGGACTCGAAGGCGCTCATGTGCCGATCATAGAGCAGTTGATTGGCCCCAATGTGATCTTCTGGTA
>JAIOHN010000248.1 GCA_019912985.1 Anaerolineae bacterium
AACCAAACCCAGGAAATTTTTCAGGAAGATGAAAATGCCCTGGTTATAGAAAATGTTGACCACGCTGCGCCAGAAGAGAGGATCGGCCACTGCGGCCAGCCAGTTTCCTATGCCGACAAAAGTCTGATCCTGAGGATTGACGAACGAATAAGTAAAAAATGTAAGGTAAAAGGAAAGAATAAGAGGATAGAGACCAAAAATGGTGTACAGGATCACCCAGGGAGAGACAAATATATATCCCCATGCACTGTCCCGCACACGCTGCAGTAATGATTTCCGCTGACGTCCTACCTTTGTCCCCACCGGAATCTGCGCAGTCGTATTTGCCATGATCATCACTTTCGAAAACTGATCTAGATATGTGCGCGATGTACCCCTACCAATACGGTAATCAATCATTATCGATGGGCGAACATGGTCGTTCGCCCATCGAATAGATCACATTATTACTCGGCGATCGCTTCCCGCGCCTGTTCCACAGCGGTTTCTACAGCGCTGGCATCATCAAGTGTGTCTTCGACCACTGCGGCCTGAATCACTGCCTGCACCTGGACAGCCGCTTTTTCAGCCGCTGCAAACTGCTCCGGCAGCACACCGTTCTGCGAGACTTCAACGAACGTCTGGCGTGCAGGGTCCTGGAAGTACTCATCATCTTTCAGGCTTTCCAGCACTGGCAGATAACCCAGTTCCTTGATGAAGGTCGCGTTGTTTTCATCCTGCATCATGAACTGAATAAAGTCCCAGGCCCGTGTCTGGCGTGACGGGTCAGTCTTCAAAATCATCATCGCGCGCCCGCCATAGGTGGTAAAGCTGGTATCACCTGCTTCAGGCACTGGAACCGGCGCGATACCCACATCTTCGCCGATGACCATGGGCTCATCAGCAGCGCTTTCCAGGTTCGGCTCCCAGGAGTAACCGTACTGGAGCCACATACCCACCTTGCGGCTGAAGAAATTGGTTTCCATGGTCGGCGGGGCATAATCCTGCGCGGCATCCAGGAACTGGAGGAACGACCCCATCTGGCATTCTTCATCGTCGAACACAATGTCCGTGCCGAGGCGATTCATCAGCTGGCAGGAATCCTGGTTGGCATTGAGGTAAATCGGCTGAAGCATATTCCAGTACCAGCCGCCCCAGAACAGCGCATCGTTCCAGAAGACAGTGCCGTAAATGTCACTGCCCAGATTGTCGATCGCTTCTGCTGCGGAGAGGAACTCATCCCAGGTAGCCGGTGGATTCTCGGGGTCCAGCCCAGCTTCTTCGAACAGCTCTTTGTTGTAGATCATGAGGGTTACATCTGCGCCAAGCGGCACATAGTAGTAATTACCACTGAGCGTAGTCAGCGATTCGGGCGCAATCCGCTCAAACAGCGCATCCGCACCTTCCAAATCGTCCAATGGAACCGCGACACCATCGGCAACCAGCGTACCCAGCTGTGGACCGAACGAGGTGATGATCACATCAGGTTGGTTACCAGCTGCCACCAACGCCTGAAATGCGCCACCTTCTGGCTCAAGTTCCAGCGTCACGGTGGTACCTGGATTTTGCTCCATGTAGGCATCTGCAAGCTTCTGCATGGTTTCCTGCATCGCGCCTGCGACGACTGATACACGGATAGTATCCGCCATTTCTTGCGCCTGTGCCATGGGGGCCAGCGAGAGTACGACCAGCACGGCAATCAGCACTGTAGTAACAAGGAAATTTTTGCGTTTCATGAACCTGTCTCCTATTGATTACACTATAAACCAAACGTGTATACCCTTACTTCTTCATGTTCTCCCCAGCAACCTCCTCTCGCTCGACAGCAGATTGTGAACATCCTCAAAGTCTCTTCTTCGCTCCACAAGAGAGGCGAATAACGAGTTGGGTAGATAGCTTTTTTTGAAATGACACAAAAGGATCGGTATTGCCGATTTGTCCCAGAGCGTAAGTCGCCGCCTCGTAGCCCAGTTCATAGGCTGGTTGAGCAACGGTGGTCAATGGCGGGTTGGTATAGCGGGCAAGCGACACATCATCAAAACCCACCACAGCGACATCTTCTGGCACGCGCAAGCCACATTCCCGCGCCATCTGGATGGCATCGGCTGCCATCTGATCATTCGCCGCAAACACAGCTTCGGGCGGCTCCGGCAAGTTGAGCAGTTTCTGCATGGCTTCATAGCCACTGCCGTGATGATAATCACCCTGCATAATATAAGAATCCGGCAGTGCAAGGTGATGTTCACTGAGCACATCATAGAGACCACGAAACCGCTCAGCGTTATCAATGGTGTAGTCAGACCCGGTGATATAGGCGATGCGGCGATGCCCAAGCCCAAGCAGGTGTTCCACCAACGCGCGCGCGCCAGCGTAATTATCCACTACAAAACTGGGGATACCTTCGTGCTCTTGCTGAACCAGAACGACCGAAATTCCCTGGTCCATTGCCCGCCTGATTTCTGTCTCCTGTATTTCTGCAGAAGCGACCAGCACCATGGCATCTACATAACCACGCTTAAACAAATCGAGATAACGGCGGTCTTTGGCAGAACGGGGGTGGCTGGCAATAATCAGCGTGTAATTGGCGCTATAAGCGGCGTCCTCAACACCCCGCACCATCTCAAAGAAGAACGGGTCATTGACCATCGGAACCACCATCCCGATCATCTGCGTTCGTTGGGTGACAAGGCTGGATGCCAGGGCATTACGCTGGTAATCGAGTTCTTTAACGGCCTCCATCACGCGGCGGCGCGTTTCAGGATGAACGCGATCACGCTGGTTTAAAACGCGAGAGACCGTACCGATTGAAACCCCGGCTCGCTCTGCGACATCGAAGATCGTAACAGCCATTTTTGCGAAAATCTCTTGTAAAAGCGTTTACACAAGCTTATCATATTACTAAAATAGTTGCAAAAGCTGACTTTGGGCTGTTTGCACGAAAATATCGGCCCAGTTGGTAAAGTCAGCTTTTCCTGACCACCCCGCAACTGCAAAGCACTTTATTCTGAAATGAAGTACTTGAAAGAGTGCCACTATGAATCACAATACCAATTACTACCGTCACCTGGTTTTTGATAACAGCCGCACCCCGGATCGTTATTTCTACAGCCAATGTATCCCTATCGCGCCCAGCCAGCTTGAGGCCGTGGATGGCAAGCTGCCGGTTGTGACACAGCCGGTCATCAGCCCACCCAACAGCCTCCAATTGAGCTGGCGATCCGCATCCGGCGGGGATTGGCATGCGGAAATCGAGGTTGAGCGCTGGCGTGGCCGTGTGGTGCAAATGGAGGGCGATTCGCTGGCTTTTTGGTGCTACAGTGAGCAGCCGATTGAGGTCGAGGCACTGCCGCTGATCATCCTGGAACTGGGGCGTGGTCAGCGCACCCGCCCCTTGTGTCTTTCGTGGATTATTGACCATCTGCCCGCGCAGCAGTGGACACGCATTCTGGTCCCCTTTGATCGTTTTGAGCCATCCACCGGGGAGCGGGATTTCGGGCAGTTGCGAAAAGTCATCTTCAGTCAGGGCATTGATGACGACCAGGCGCATACACTTTTTATCGACGAGATCAAAGTGGTAAGCGGTGGTCTGGTCGAGTCTGTGCAGCCACCGGCGAACCTCACGGCCAGCGCGTATGCCCGCCATATCGACTTACAGTGGTCGCCTATCACCGACGAGGCAGTCGAATACGTCGTGATTTATCGCTCTGAAGATGGCAGTACCTTCAAGCCAATTGGTATTCAGAATCCAGTGTTCAGCCGTTATACCGACTACGTTGGGCGCGAAGGCGCCACCGCCAGCTATCGACTGACCGCCGTTAATCACAGCTACGAAGAGTCGGCTGCGACCGATGCTATCAGCGCAACGACCCGTGCAATGAGTGACGACGAGCTGCTGACGATGGTGCAGGAAGCGAACTTCCGCTACTACTGGGAACATGCCCACCCCATTGCTGGATTAGCTTTGGAATGCGTGCCAGGCGATGAACACCTTGTGGCGCTGGGCGCATCAGGCTTTGGCATTACGGCGCTGCCGGTCGCCGTAGAACGCGGATTTATCACCCGCGAAGAAGCAATCACTCGTATGCACCAGATCCTGGACTTTCTTGAATCAGCTGACCGTCATCACGGCGTGTTCCCCCATTTCCTTGATGGGCGCACCGGGCGGACAGTGCCTTACTTCGGCAAGTATGATAACGGCGGTGATCTGGTCGAAACCGCGTTTCTAATCCAGGGGCTGCTGACCGTACGCCAGTATTTCAATCGAGAAACCGCCGAGGAAGCACGCATTCGTACCAGCATCACGGCCATCTGGGAAGCGGTCGAGTGGGATTGGTATCGGCGTGACGATGGGGATTTCCTGTATTGGCACTGGTCACCAGATTACGCCTGGCATATCGACCACCGGCTGATCGGCTGGAACGAAACTATGATCGTCTACCTGCTGGCGATTGCCTCCCCAACTCACGCTGTGCCTGCCTCACTCTATTATTCCGGATGGGCATCACAATCGGCACGCGCCCGCGATTACCGTCGCAACTGGGGCAAAACCACGCACGGCGATCACTATGCCAATGAGCATGACTACTTTGGAATCAAGCTGCCGGTTGGTGTTGGGCCGGGCGGGCCGCTGTTCTTCACCCATTACGCCTTCCTGGGCTTCGATCCGCATGCCCTTACCGACCGCTACACCAACTACTACGAGAATAACCGCGCGCTATCGCTGATTAACCAGCGCTACTGTGCGGCCAATCCCGGCGGCTATGTCGGTTACAGCGAAGACTTCTGGGGACTGACCGCCAGCGACGATCACACCGGCTATCTGGCTCATGACCCCATGCCACGCAACGATAATGGCACGATTACGCCGACAGGTGCATTGAGCGCATTCCCCTACACGCCTGATGAATCAATGCGTGCCTTAAAACACCTGTACGAAGTGTATGGCGCGCAGTTATGGGATATTTACGGCTTCCGTGATGCGGTCAATCCCACCCAACAGTATGTATCCAGCATCTTCATGGGATTGAATCAGGCTCCTATTGTCGTGATGATTGAGAATCATCGCACGGGGCTTCCGTGGAAGCTCTTTATGTCCAACCCGGAAATCAAACCGATGCTTGACGCGCTGGAAAGCGCAAAGTAGTTCCAGGTTACGACTCTCACCCGCCTGTTTGCTCACGATGCACCAGCACATAAAGTGCGGATAGGCGGGTACCATCGGCCATCTGACTCCAGGCTTCGACACGATGCGGTCCGCGATTCAGCACAAGGTTGCTGAACCTCGCTGAAGTGTTTCGCTCATACAGGGAGCCATCCAGCTTGAGTGAAACACTGCCGCTTACGGGTTGACTGAAGCGCACAGCGAAGGTGTAATGTCCCGCTTCGACTGCCTCAAGCCGCCAACTGCCATAGTGTTCATCACCCCACCCATCTTCGCCATGGATACGCCAGTCATTGCGAGTAAGGATCGTCTGTGGTTCATGCGAAGACCCCACGGCAATCAGCGGCGCAGCGTAATTATCAGGGCGCGTGTGTGAAACCTCATCAAACCACACCTCGTATCGGCGGCGCAGTGTGTCCACCATATCCGGTTTTTCGCCCGCCAGGTCATGCTGCTCACCGGGATCGGCCATCACATCATATAATTCGTCTGGTTCATCTTCTGCCGGGCGATACCACTTGTACTGCTGTGTGATGGTGCCGCTGTTGCGGTAGCGAACTGGCGTATCCCCCCGATGCCACTGCATGAAAATTGCTCGCTCCGGCCAGTCTTCACGTTTTGTGTCGTCAATCAGCAGCGGCGAGAGATCAACACCATCAATGGTTCGATCTGTGGGGACTGTCGCGCCACACAGGGTCGCCAGTGTCGGCAGCACATCAATTGGGCTGGCAACGGCATCGACATCATATCCAGCGGGGATATGCTCCGTCCAGCGCCAGAAGTGCGGCACGCGTACCCCACCTTCATACAATGTACCTTTGCCAGCCCGCAGCCCGGCGTTATAGCGGATGTATTCTTCTGGCAGAGAGTCCCTGTTACCGGCTGGCCCATGGTCGCTGGTGTAGATCACGATGGTCTCTTCCGCGAGGCCCAACGTGTCGAGTTTCTTCAGCAGCCGCCCGATGTTCCAATCGATGTTTTCGACCATCCCGTAAATCCGGGCATGGTTTTCGTTCACCCCCATATCGCGGTAGGGCTGCACCCACTCATCCGCAACTTGCAGCGGCGTGTGCGGGGCGTTGGTCGCCAGATAGGTGAAAAACGGCCTGTGCTGTTCGGCTTCGATAAATTGCATGGCTGCGTCTGTAAAGATGTCTGTGCAGTAACCAGCGTAAACCTTGTCCTCGCCATTGTGATTCAGCACCGGGTCAAAATAACTCTCACGGTCATAATTGTCTGGATGATCGCCCGGCTGGCCGATTCCCCCTGCCCGGTGAGTCAGCGCTTCGCCAAAGCCCTTGTCCTGCGGACGCATTGGATAACAATCACCCAGGTGCCACTTGCCAAAAATCCCGGTGGTATAACCCGCGTCCTGCAACACCTGGGCCAGCGTGGTTTCATCAGGATCAAGCATTGCTCGCCCAAGATAAGTATCAATCGCGCGGGTGCGGAGGTGATAGCGCCCGGTCATCAGGCTGGCACGCGCCGGTGTGCAGAGTGGCCCGCTGCAATAACGGGTCAGCCTCGCGCTCTCAGCGTACAGGTGATCCAGGTGCGGTGTTCGGGTGTAGGGATTGCCATGACAGGCCAGATCGCCATAGGCCAGATCATCCATGATAATCAGTACCACGTTTGGTTTACGTTCCATTTCTATTGTCACCTTCTGTCGCTCTGCCGCGCAAAATTAGCTTCATCTTCTCTTCGCAAATTCATTTGTGACAAACATCACAAATATATGTGACCATGTGCTGCTGTCACAATTTCAGGAGTAACGCACAATCAATGAGAGAAGATCTTCTCCTTGAGGAGTATAGATAATGGTAACCCGCTTTAAAGACATTGCACCACCCTCTGAGGATAAGCGATGGCGTCTGGTCAACGCGACCATGCGCCGTCATGGCAACAGTCCTAATGCACTTATTGAAACGCTGCACACCGTTCAGGAATCGTTCGGCTTTCTGGATGAGACATCGCTGCGATACGTTTCTGCCTGCTTGCAGGTTCCGCTCAGCCAGACTTATGGTGTGGCGACGTTTTATCACTTTTTCCAGCTCAAACCAGGCGGCAGGCACAGCTGTGTCGTCTGCGTAGGCACCGCCTGCTATATCAAAGGCAGCGTCAATGTACTGGACACCATCAGTGAAAAATTTGGCGTGAATCAAGGCGAAACCACCGACGATGGCGAGCTTTCGCTGCTGACTGCGCGCTGCATCGGTTCGTGCGGCCTTGCCCCGGCAATAGTGCTGGATAATACTGTCATCCCCAAAATGACCCCGAAAAAAGCAGTAGAGAGCATTGAGGAGGCCATTGAACATGGATCATGAGGACCTCGCTCGAGTCGCAGCCGACGAACGCAGCGCACAACATCAACACCGGCATCGCATCCATGTCTGCATGGCTGCTGGCTGCTTATCCGCGCAAAGCGACAAGATCAAAGAGCAGTTGGAAGACGAAATCAGCAAACGCGGCAACCCGCAGTTATGTCAGGTCAAAGGCGTTGGCTGTATGGGCCTGTGTGGGAACGGCCCGCTTATCTCGATCCAACCGGAAAATGTCATTTACCAGGGTGTAAAGCCGGAAGACGCGCCGGAAATCATTGATCATCTGGATCGCGGCCCGGTTCGCCACCTGATCTGCCCAACGGATGCGCCTTTCTTCCGTCGTCAGGTCAAAATCGTCCTGGAAAATTCGGGTAAGATCGACCCGGAACGCATCGAAGACTACATTGCTGCCGGTGGCTACCGCGCCTTGCTGCGTGTGCTCACAGAACTGATGCCCATTGGCGTGATCAACGAAGTGACCCGCAGCGGTTTACGCGGTCGCGGCGGTGCAGGTTATCCGACCGGGCTGAAGTGGAGCACCGTTGCCAAGTCCGAAGGATCGCAGAAGTATGTGGTCTGCAACGGTGACGAAGGCGATCCTGGCGCGTTTATGGACCGCAGCGTTATGGAAGGCGATCCGCATCGTATCCTCGAAGGCATGGCGATTGCCGGTTATGCCATTGGTGCGACCAAGGGTTACATCTATGTTCGCGCGGAATATCCGCTGGCGATTGACCGCCTGCGCAAAGCAATCCGTCAGGCACAGAAATGGGGTTTCCTGGGGCAGAACATTTTCGGCACCCAATACGATTTCTCAGTCGATATTCGCCTGGGCGCGGGTGCCTTTGTCTGCGGTGAAGAAACCGCGCTTATGGCCTCCATCGAAGGCAAGCGTGGCGCGCCACGGCCACGACCACCTTACCCGGCGGCTCACGGCCTGTGGGGCGACCCCACTTTAATTAACAATGTCGAAACCTTTGCCAACATCCCCGCCATTCTGCGCAACGGCAGCGAATGGTTCTCCAGCATTGGCACAGCCAACAGCAAAGGGACGAAGGTCTTTGC
>JAIOHN010000249.1 GCA_019912985.1 Anaerolineae bacterium
GCGTATAATGCATACCCAAGCCCCGGTTCAACCGGGGTTTTTTATTCCGCAAATTTCAGCGGCAAATCCAACTCTTCAACCACCTGATGCAGAATCGCCGCGCCATTCAATTCGGTATTGCTGGCGGTAACCACACTCAAATCCGACAGCAGCCTTTCCGATAACACCTGTCCAGTAGCCTGTTGTGCAACACCGAGTGCCGCTGCTGCACAGGCGATCGCGTAACGTGGCTGTGGGCTGTCCAGATCATTATTGGTAAAGGTGTAGCTGGTATACATACGTTGGGTCAGTTCTTCAGCGGTCAGCAGGTTTTGGAGTGGCTCGACCGCATTCTTGTTAATGCTCGGCACGTGTTCATGGATAAAATCCTCGGCGGCGACATCGCCCAACAGCACTGGCACGTATTGATTACGTACCTCCCAGGGATCAAATTCATGCTGCTTAGCCAGATCTTCATACACGCGATCTACTTCGCTGGCGACATTGTCCAGCGCCCGGCGCAGAGCCCCTTTCCATAGGGTGTTTTCCGAACCAAGACCTGTGGCCCAATTCGCGAGGCCAATCTGATCGCTCCAGCTACTTGGTTCATGGATTTCGACCGTGCCGAATGATTCGCTTTCTGCGAAATATTGGTTAAGTGGCAGTACGCGATAACCAATAGATAATGCTTCGTGACTCACCAGCCAGTACAGGAATTGCTCCTCGCCTGCATAATGATGGCCGAATGTCTCACCAGCAGTCGCCAGCAATAGCATCGGTCCGGCGGACTTACGGGCAGCGGTTAACGCATTGCGCGCCCAGTGTCCTGCCCCACCCAGATGATGGATGTTAAATGAAATTTCACTGGAAAGTTGATCATCGCGGACAAATACGGTGATGCGCCGCCCACGACTGAGCTTGATCTCGTAGGGGCCAGAACCGCCTTCGAATGGCAGATTGACTATCTGACGAGCGGACAGGAGTGTGTATTCGATGCCTTCATCTGCCAGAACACTCAATGTTTCCTTATCGACCGCCATCTCCGGCAGCCAGAAGCCCTGGGGCTTGTGGCCGAAATGATGCTCGAATGCGGCGATACCCCAGCGGATTTGAGTGCGCTTGTCCCGCCGCCGTGCGAGTGGCAGGATGCTATGGTGGAATGCGCCCGCCAGGGCGTTACCGTATCCGCTGTTGGCTTCTGCGGCGTCTCGATCCGCCTGGATGATCTCTGCGTAGGTTTCGGGGTAGTGGCTTTGGAGCCAGCTTAGAAGTGATTCGCCGAAACTGTAGCTGATGTAGCGGAAGTTTCCTGCTTCTGCATTGGGTTTGTAGCAAGCTTCAGTGATACGCTCATTCCAGTTGCGATATGGTGATGCCAGCGGCTCCTCACCTACTCTCTGCGTAAGTGGGTGGCCGCGTGGTGGCTGGTTGAAATGTCCGTAAACACACAGGAAGCTGTTTTCAAATTTGGACACAGTGAACCTCTCCGTCCATTACTTCTTTGACTTGGTATAACCCAGACGGGTGCCATGCGGGACAGACTTATTCTCGAATTGCATAAAGTCCTCCAGGCGCAAGTCTGTTCCCAGAATAACATCACGCCCAACGCTATAACCGGCTGGAATGTGGGTGTTTTTGCCGATACAGGTGATGCCCAACTCGCCGACATCCTGAATTTTACCCACCTGAGCGTTGTGGCCGATGACGGCAATCTTATCGAGGATACAGCGCTCAACCACTGCACCTGCCTCGATGTAACTATCCGTTAAAATGATCGATTCGCGGACGACTGCGTTGGGGCCTACATAGACACCCGGCGACAGCACCGAGCGCTCCACGACTGCGCCGTCAGCGATGACTGTGCCGTCGGTCAGCATACTATCTCTTACGGTGGCATTCTTATGCACGTGTACCGGTGGGCGTTCCTCACTGCGAGTGTGAATGACCCAGGTGCGATCATTCAGATTAAGCGAGGGTGGTGTTTCCAGCAGATCCATGTGGGCTTCCCAATAGGCGTCAATGGTTCCCACATCAATCCAGTAACCGCCGTAGGGATATGCGAAGACGTTCATTTTTTCCAGAATCATGCGCGGCACAATATCGCGGCCAAAGTCATGATTGGAGGATTTCAGATTCTGGTCTTCGATCAACATCTGTTCCAGCACGGCGTAGTTGAAGATGTAGACACCCATGCTGGCGAGATTACCGGGTGGGTTCGGCGGTTTCTCAACAAATTCGCGTACTCGGTAATCCTCATCCACATCCACAATGCCGTAACGACTGGCTTCATCGAGTGGGACACGAATGGTGCAGACGGTAGCATCGGCGTTCTTCTCACGGTGGAATTGCAGCATGACATCGTAATCCATCTCGTAGATGTGGTCACCTGAGAGGATGATCACATAATCTGGACGGCCACGGCGCACAAAATTGAGATTTTGCGTCACAGCGTCAGCGTTACCTGCATACCAGTCCGTGTCGAGACGACCCTTGTACGGCTGCAAAAGCTGAACGCCACCTGTGAATGACCGGTCAAGGTCCCAGGGGCGGCCACGGGCGATGTGATCGTTGAGGCTATGCGGGCGATATTGGGTGAGAATGAGTACGTCGAAAATATTGGAATTCACGCAGTTGCTGAGGGTAAAGTCGATGATGCGATATTTACCAGCGAACGGCACTGCGGGTTTGGCACGTTTGCTGGTGAGAATTGCTAATCGGGTTCCTTCTCCTCCTGCTAGGATAACCGCTTTTATCTTCAAGTTATTGTCTCCCTTTGTGAATTGACCGAAATGCCTTGATAAAGTTCAATATACTGTTGAGCGCTCTTATCCCAGCTGAAATCCAGACGCATATCGCGGGCTTGCATCCGTTCCCATGCTGGCCGCCGGTTGTGATAAGTATCCAGCGTCCAATGCAGGGTGTTGAACAGTGCATTCGGTTCCGTCCAGTTGAATACGAAGCCGTTGCCGTTGTCGGCTGGCCCGTCATCATAGTTCATCACCGTGTCTGCCAGTCCACCAGTTTCACGTACCAGCGGCAGTGACCCATAGCGCATAGCGATCATTTGCCCGATGCCGCAGGGTTCGTAATAGCTTGGCATCAGGAAGAGATCGCTGCCTGCGTAGATGTGCTGCGCCAATCTGGCATCATGAGCAATGACGGTGCGGCTGCGCCAGTGAAAGTCCTGTCCCAGACGCCACATCTCGTAGTTGTAATGGTCGTTGCCTGTACCCAGGCCTACGAATTGGACATCGGTGCTGACCAGCAGGCGGCGTAAAGCCGGCACAGCCAGATCGAGCCCCTTTTGCTGGTCGAGACGGCTGACCAGCCCAATGAGCATCACATCGTCGCGTACTTCCAATCCCAACTCGGCCTGAAGCTGCTGTTTGTTCTCGATTCGGTGTGTCTGGAAATTGTCTGCGTTAAAGTGGGATGCGATTAGCGGGTCAGTTTCCGGGTCCCATCGCTCCATGTCGATCCCGTTGAGGATGCCGTAAACATCATTGGCGCGGGTGCGGATGAGGCCGTCAAGACCGTAGCCCATATAGGGATACTGGATTTCGACTGCATAACGCGGGCTGACCGTGGTGATGCGATCAGCGTAGGCGATGCCAATTGCCAGCAAGTTGTCCGTCAGATTTTGATACACAAGGTCGGATTGATGCCGCCCTGGAATACCCTGGTCCCACAGCCAACCACCGGCCTGGTCGCCTTGATAGGCGATATTGTGGATCGTCATAATCGACCCAACCTGGTTCCAGATTGGGTCGTTGCGACTTTCATTAATCAAAAAGGGGATCAAACCGGTATGCCAGTCATTGACATGGAAAATGTCAGGGAACCAGTTCAACCGCTGGCGCAGCTCCCAGGCGACAGCCAGCACGACCTGATTGAAGAAGATAAAGCGATTGTGGTCCAGGCCCCAACCATCATAAACCTGCGACTCCAGGCCAAAAAACGGCCATCCCCGGACGAAATAGTAGGGTACGCCATCGTATACGGCGGTGTAAACCTGTACATCGGTGGTTCCGCTTCGCCGTGAGAATGGAAATGAAAACAGATAGTTAATGCCGAATTTTTCCCGGTCCAGAAATCCGTATAATGGCATGATCACCCGGGCATTGACGCCAAATTTGCGGAGTGCTTTGGGCAGTGACCCTACAACATCAGCCAATCCTCCAGTTTTGGCAAAGGGTACAGCTTCTGCGCTGGCGAAGAGGACGTTCATTGAGGATATTCCTTATACAGTACGGAACCATCGATAATCTACATTCGGGAAAACTTTATCCATTTCCCAACATTCTTCAGCGAACACACGATCGGGCAGTTCACGTTCCAATGAAGCAGCCAGTTTCTCGAAGCGCTCAACGTGCTGGCTAAAACGTTGGATGGCATATTCGCGCGCCTGTCCTGTGGTGACCAGGAACGGCCAGTCTGAGCTTTCCAGCAGCAGCAGCTCACGCGCCGCCTGTTTCAAGACAAAAAGGTCGTCGCCTTTGGCGGTCTCATAGCGATTGGCGAGATTTTCCATCCGCCTCTCAGCCTCGTGAATGGGCTGCCACATCCAATGCGTTTCCGAGTTATCCCAGGTGAAGTGGGTGCCACCCGCGCCCCACGAGCCTTCTGGCAAACTGAGGACTTCTTGCGGCGGATGCTGGTTGATAAAGCGACTGGCAGTGGTGAGTTCAATTTCTGGATTCTGTGCGAGATGACGCAGCACCTGCCCGAGCCACTTCACGCCCTCGAACCACCAGTGTCCGAACAGCTCCGTGTCATAATTGGAAGATACCAGCCCGAATTCACCGGTATTGTTGTGGTAGTCGCGCAGCAGGTCGCCAATGAGATGGGCAAAATGTTCGGCATGCTGCTCCATCTTATAGTGCGCCCAATCAGGATGGTAGTAATCTTTATCACCTAACTCCACTTTATGACCCGTGACACGCCAGTATTGCAGGCCGCTGGTCCCCGCTTTTTTGTGAAACTCCCGGTAGTCCACATCACCGGGATAGCCGATGTCTGCACTCCACACCTGCATCCCACTGCGGTTGTTACGTCCAATCACCGCCACACCGGAATGCTGCTCTGCATCTGTTCCGGAGGTGGTGTCCGTGACATAGTAGGCTTGATAGGTGGTCGCACGGTTGGCAGGAAAGGTTTTCGCCGCCGGAATCACATAGCGGCGCTTGATGGCTCCGTAAGGGCCAATCACGTCACCTGCTGCGACGCCAACCGGCTGGCCGCCTGTGAGGGTGTGCGTTTCGCTGAAAAACACCTTGAGTCCGTATTCGCTCAGGAAGCGTTCAATGCCAGGACGTATCTTGCCGTTGTCTTCAATGTATGCGGGGCGGTAGGCACATTCGGGCAGCCAGATACCAGTAGGTGCGCGGTTGAACATGCGCTTGTAGCTCTGGATACCTGTCAGGAGCTGACCACGTATCGAACTATCACGACCCAACAGCGGCAGATACCCATGGGTGGCTGCGCTGGTGGTGATTTCGATGTAGCCTTCTTCCTGCAAGCGGCGGAATGCGCCGATAATATCGCGGTTGAAGCGATGGTCAAAAGCATTTTTGATCTGCTCAAACCAGTTTTTGTACCACTCTGCCAGGTAGCGCAGATGAGGATCGGCGGTGTTTACCTTCTGTGGAACAAGCCGCGGTGGGTCTTCCACCACGTCGGATACATCTTCGTTGAGGACTTCAATATCTTTTTTGTCCTCGAAGTAATCCATGTCTTGCTTTGCCGCACGAATTTTCTCATCCAGGTACTCGTCGAAATGATCAAGTACATCTGCATCCGCCAGTTGTTCGGCCAGGATGGGGGTTATTCCAATGGTGACCTTGTAATTGATGCCCTCTTCTTTGAGATCGTAGAGGGTTTGAAGCAGGGGGATATACGTTTCACTGGCTGCTTCATGGATCCATTCTTCACCGTGGGGCCAGCGTCCGGCCAGCCGTGCATAGGGAAGATGGCTATGCAGGACAAATGTAAAGGCTCCTATCGCACTCACAAATACGTTACTCCTGATGACCAAGGTTTGGTTATGAGGATTGTAACGACTCCGTGACGTACCGCGCAAATTATGATGAGGAGATGGGCAAAACCATGGTGAACACGCTTCCCATACCCGGGGAACTGTTGACCGTCAGGTAGCCTTCATGGGCTTCGGCTACGCGCCGAGCGATAAATAAGCCCTGTCCAAGCCCACGAGGATCAAGTAGTTTGCCGCTGCGCGTGCGTGCCTCACCCCGGTAGAAACGCTCAAAAACGTGAGGCAGGTCCCGCTCTGTAATACCAACGCCGGTATCCACGACTTGGATCGCGGCATGGCCGTCATCTTCCAGGCGGCTGGTGATGACAATATTGCCATCAGCTTCGGTGTAGTGCACACTATTTTGCAGCAAATGGCCGAGCGCCCAACGCAGTCGCTGATCGTCGCCAATGACGTTCAACTGCTCGGTATCACCGAGCATCAACATGATGTCGAGCTTGGCGCGCACTGCTTCGGGTTTAATGCCCTCAACCACATTCCAGATCAGCCGCTCCAGATTGAGTGGGTCCTGCCGGATAGAGAAGGCGTCGGCGCTCATCTCCGAAATATCCAGGAGTTCAACGATCATCCGGTCGAGGATGTCTACGTTGCGCCCGATGGTATCCAGAAAGCGGCGATTGACGGGCTGGCCTTCCGGCTGGCCCAGAATGACTTCGCTCATGCCTTTGATCGCCGCCATCGGGGTCCGCAGTTCGTGGGAGATGGCGGTAATGAACTGGTCTTTGAGCCGGTCGGAGAGCGCGTCACGCGTAACATCACGCAGCACGATCATCGTCCCCTGCCGCTGCCCATTCTCATCAGCGATTGCAGCCACCTGTGCGCCCAGGATGCGATTGTTGATCTGTACCCTGGCGGGTTCGCTCAGCGGTGTAATCTCGGTATCCAGGTGTTCGACATCCTGATAGGCCTGGAAGAGACTGGCAAGCTCGCTGTCCCAGAATGCTTTTTGGCTGCCAAGCAATTTGCGAGCAGCCGCATTGATAAAACTGATGCGCCCCTCATTATTCTGCACGATGATTCCCTGGTCGATATTCGCCAGGATACTATTAAGGTGCTGCAACTCTTCTTCGCGCAGGTGCAGAAGCTTGCTTTTGCGCTGGTAGGCGCGTTGGTACTTTGCCAGGTCTTCGCGGAGCTGGGAGCGGCGGTTAAATGAACTGTAGAGGCGGCTGAAAAACTGCTCGGTCGCAGTACCAAGCTGGTTGACGCGCGACAGGACACCGCTTACCTCACGTGGGTCGGACTGTGGTTGATTAGTCATGTAGTTTCTTCTGGATGACTTCATGTAAAAGGATGTGGAGCTGGTCGAAGTCTGGCAGTGGCTTGCCGATAATCTGGTCGACACCGTTATCCAGGATGGTCTGGCGCTGCACTTCATCGAGCGCGAAAGCTGTCATCAGGACAATCGGAATATCGCTCACGACCGAAGTTTCACGCAGGCGCGCGGCCACTTCATCGCCTCTTTTTCCCGGCATACGGATGTCCAGCAACGCAAAATCCGGCAAGCTTTCGCTGTATGTGTTGGCTTCCACCTGATCTAACCAGTTCCAAACTTTCTGACCATCTTCAAAAACCAGTGTATCATAACCCCAGGAGCGGCACACGACGTCCATTAAATTGCGGATGTCTGCTTCATCCTCCGCAATTAGCCAAATCATTGGTCTGCTCCCTATTTTGATTGTGCGGTATTAGCGGCATTCTCATTTAATCAGTATACAATTGTTCACTATACCGTAAATGTGGATTTACCGTTTATTGCTTAATCCTGGTGAGAATTTTATTATAGAATGATTAGGACAAGCAGCGGTACACGACGAGGAGTGAAGGTTGTCAACCTGGATGGTAGTTGAGGACGAGCCAGATATTTACGAAGTGCTGCTGGCGATGTTTGAGATGTGGGGCATTGAGGGCGTAGCGTTTGTCGATGGTGAAGAAGCAGTTGCCTGGATCGAGGATGTCGACAGTGGGCGCTATCGTGGTGAACTGCCAGAGCTTGCCCTGCTGGATATCCGCCTGCCAGGTGCGATTGATGGTACGATGGTAGCGGAGCGTTTGCGTAAAAGCCCGGTGTTGGGACATATTGCCATTGTGCTGAGTACGGCGTATAAACTCACCGTTGAAGAAGAAAAGAAGATTATCGATCAGGCGGGTGCGGATAAGCTGATCTATAAGCCTCTGCCGAAATTCGTTGAACTTCAGCAGTTGCTGGAAGGGGTGATCGCCAGCCGCAGAGCGCAAATTTCGCCGGATGAGAAGAAGTAAGCAACAAAGGAACAGGTGATTCATGGAGAATGTGGCCCCATCGGGTGCGCTGGCCCGGAGGTCGCGCCAACTGTTGCAACTGGCGTTCGTCGTGGTCGCCGGGGGTGTATTTATCGCAGTAGTGGGTCTGGCGCTGTATGTGGTCCAACTCGCGGTACCCGATAATTCTATTTACCCGTTTTACAATTTTTTACGCGGCATGTTGTTGTTTGGTGGTGTTATTGTAGCGGTGGTGGGTGTGATTATCGCTGCGCGGGCCTATTTCACCCGTGTGGATAATGACCTGGCGCGTCAGGTGGGGATATACCTGGAACGCTATTTCGATAATCGTTACTGGCTGGTGCGCAACGTCAACAAAACAGGGCTGGGTTATATTGATGCCGTGCTGGTAGGCCCACCGGGTTTACTGGTTTTTCGCATTGTGGATAACGAAGGCAACTTCCGCAATGAAAAAGCCGATTGGCTCAAGCAGAATAACAACGGCCAGTGGGTGCCTGCACGTATCGACCCCACACGCGAGGATGTGGTTGATATTAAAGCCGCTCGCGAATACCTGGCGCGGCACGGGCTGGAAGTGCCGGTGTATGGTGTGGTGGTGTTCACCAAAAATCCGACGCTGGTCAAGATCAGCGCGAAAGAACCGGTGGTGCCGCTGTCTCACCTGAGCATGCTTTACGAAAATCTGCGTGATCAGTATCTGGCGCGCGAAAACCGGATTGACCAGCCAACTGTTCAGCGAATTATCGATTTGATCTACGATCGCTAAGCTTGATGGCTGTTGAAATTCTGCGTATGCCTGCGGGTGCAGGCAAGACGGAAGTCGCGCTGGAACAGCTTTCCACCTTATTAACAGAACAACCGTTCGCGGCGGCCTGGGTGCTGGTTTCGGGCCGCCGCCAGGAAGACTCCTTTCGCCAGCGTTTGATTGAGCGCGGTCAGCAAGTCTACTTCAACATTGAATTCTTCAGTTTTTACCAGTTATATCACCGGCTTTTGAATATCGCCGGGCTGCCACCGCGCCAACTGGACGAAGCGGCGCGCTTTGCGCTGCTGCGAGTGGTGGTCGAGCAGCTTCAAAATCGCTTGCAGGTCTATGATAGCATCGCTACCACCCCCGGCTTTATCCGTATCATGGCGGACCTGATCTACGAACTGAAGCAAAATCTGGTGACACCGGAGGATTTTTCAGCCGCCGCGCGCCAGCCAAAAGATCATGACCTGGCGCTGATCTACGCGGCATATCAGCAGCGTTTGATTCAGTACAAGCTGGTTGACCGCGAAGGGGAAGGCTGGCTGGCGCTTTCGCTCGTGGAAGACCAGCCGCGTTACAAAGCGATCGGGCGAAATGTTGATCTGCTGGTGGTGGATGGCTTTGACCATTTTACCCGCTTGCAGGCGCAGCTGTTGATGCGGCTGGCAGAGCGAGTACAGCACAGTTTGATTCTGCTGCCGCTGCTGCCCGGCGGCGAACTGACAGCGGGGCGGCGCTTTGAGCGAGCGCTTGAAGAGCTGCAACAGGTGGCGCGGGTCCCTATTACGCTTGCTGAAGCGGACGCGCTGATTGTCGGCCAGCGGCACGCTGATTTATATCATTTGTGTGAACAGATTTTTCGCCCCGGCGCGACTACAGTCGCGGCCAACGGTGACCTACATTTGATTGAAGCAGCGGATGTGAAACGCGAGGCCGCGACAGTGCTGCGGCAGGTGAAACGCCTGCTGCTGGCGGGATGTGCGCCG
The DNA here is from genome assembly GCA_019912985.1 of Anaerolineae bacterium. Classification (GTDB taxonomy): domain Bacteria; phylum Chloroflexota; class Anaerolineae; order Aggregatilineales; family Phototrophicaceae; genus JAIOHN01. The sequence goes on from JAIOHN010000249.1 coordinate 10,031, forward strand.
GATGATATTCTCATCGCGCTGCGGGATTGGCCGCGCTATGCGCCGCATTTCACCGCGTATGGCGAGGCTTACGAGCTGCCGCTGGCGCTGCATGGTGGCGCGCCGCTGGCTCAGAACCCGGCGGTGATGCTGCTGCTCAATCTGCTGCGGTTGCATCAGAATGACTTTCGCCGCCGTGATCTGCTCGATGTGCTGCGGGCGACTTATTTTGATGTGCCGGGATTGGATGATGAACAGATCCAGGTGCTAGAGCAAATCAGCCAGGTGTATCTGGTGGTTGGTGGGCGTGCCAATTGTCTGCGAGCGATCCGGTTGGCCGGACAGGGCGCGCCGACGACTGGCGAAGATGAAGACCCGGGCGAACCACTGCTTTCCTTTGAGCAAGCCTCAGACCTTTACGAGCGACTGCTGGCCTTTTTTAAGGCGGTCACGCCGCCAGCCGAGGCCATGCCCGCCGACTATGTGCGTTGGATTGACAATTTGATCGGCCCGGATGCGGATGAAGATCTCGATGAAGATACCGCCGATCCATTAACCACAGGCTATACATTCCGCATGCCACAGCGGATCAAAACGGGAACGGCGATGGACTCGCGTGATGTGGCGGCAGTGCAGGATTTCAAGCTGGCGCTGCGCAGCCTGCTCTCAGCGCAGGCGCTGCTCGATGTGGTGGGCGAACCGCGTGTAATTGATGCCACTACCTTCCTCAACGAGCTGGATACGGTGATTGCTAATCGGGCTGTGCAACGCGCGCCGCTGCGTTCGGGACGGGTGCTGATTACAACAGTAACCGATGCGCGCGGCCTGCCGCATCGTCATGTGTTTATCCCTGGGCTGTCTGAAGGCATTTTCCCGGTGCCGCTGGCGGAAGATCCGCTTTATCTCGATAGCGAACGGCTGGCCCTGCGCGAACATCAGGTGCTGCTGGAAACCCAGGCTGAGCGTGCCGGAGATGATGGCCTGTTTTACGAACTCATCAGCCTCGCATCGGAATCGCTCACGCTGTCGCGGCCTACAGTGCAGGATGGCATACCCTGGGCGGCCAGCCATTTGTGGCGTGAGGTAGAGTCGCTGTTTAGCGGATTGGACGCATTCACGCACACGATTCCAGTGGGCGCGGTGGTGGATGCAGCCAATGCAGCCTGTACCTCGGAAGCGCTGCTGGCGGTGGCAGGTGACCTGATTCAACCACAGGCCGATTATCCCGGCATCTACAACTGGCTGCTTTCGGCTTATGGTGAGCCGTGGGGCCGCATGAATCAAGCGCGGGCGGTAGAACTGCGGCGTTTTTCGCATCGTCAGGCGCACGATCACTACAGCGGGCGGCTGTCGCAACCGGATATGATCGCCTACGCGGCGGATGCGCTCGGCCCGCAGCGCCTGTGGAGTGCCAGCCAGCTCAACGATTATGGCATCTGCGGCTTTCGCTTTTTCGCCAAGCGCCTGCTCAAGCTGGAAGCATTGGAAGAGCCGGAAGAAGGTCTGGATGCGCAAAAACTTGGCACGCTCAATCACGAGATTTTGGAGCGCACCTACCGTGAAATTGGCGTGCGTGGGTTGACCATCATCCCCGATCACCTGGACGATGCGCTGGCGATTTTGCGGCGTGAGATCGCGGTGGCGCTGCCGTCTGCGCCTGCTCGGCTGGGATTTACGGAAAACGCGCTGTGGGAACAGGAGCGCGAAAGCCTGATGCGCCGCCTGGAAGCACTGGTGCGGCTGGATTTCTCGGAGAAGAACCCGCTACAGAAGATCACTTCCGGTGAACGGCTGCCGTTTCTGCTGGAAGCACCGTTCGGGTCGGATGGTGCAGTCGAGGTTCACATCCCGATTTTGATTGATGGTCAAGAGGAAGCTCTGCGTGTGCGCGGTTATATCGACCGCATGGACGCCAGCGGGAATGGGGTGATCGTGATTGATTACAAGACTGGCAGCAGTCGTATCCCGGTGGATGACATGCGCGAAGGGCGCAACTTCCAGATGATGGTTTATCTACGCGCTGCTGAAACGATCTTGATGAATCAGACCGCGACGGATGTGCCGAAGCAGGTGTTGGGCGGGTTGTTCTGGCACATTCGCAATCAGAACAGCAGCGGCGAAATACGGCTGGCAGAGGACGAGATGCGCGAAGCATTGGAACAGGCCGAAGGCCATATCGGGACCTATATCGCCGCCGGACGCAAGGGTGATTTCACTGTCAAACCGCGAAAAATGAATAAGGGACAGTGTGTCCATTACTGTGAATATGCGCGTCTATGCCGTGTGCGCAGCACCAGCCAGTACAAGGACCAGGCGTGATAGAACTCACCACCAGCCAGTGGCGCGCGATTTACGAACATGACCGGAATCTGGTGGTGGTGGCCGGGGCAGGGTCGGGCAAGACACGGGTGCTGGTGGAGCGTTATCTGGCGCTGCTGGATACGCATCCAGAATGGCCGCTGAACGCGCTGGTAGCGATTACCTTTACGCGCAAGGCCGCCCAGGAAATGCGCGACCGGGTGCGGCAGACGCTGTCTGCACGCTATCATGCCGCGAAAGACATGGAACGTGAGGTGTGGGCACAGCGACTGGCCAGCATGGACAGCGCGCGGATCGACACTATCCACGGTCTGTGCGCCACCATCCTGCGCGCCAATGCCGCCGAAGCGAAGGTGGACCCTGATTTCATCGTGCTGGATGAAACCGAGGCGCGTATTTTGCTGGATGATGTCATTGACGCAGCGCTGCAAACTCTGGTTGCGGAGAATGATCCGGCTGTTGAGTTGTTCCGCGAATACGATTCGTACAGCTTGCAGCGGTCGTTGACTGATCTGGTCGCCACGGAAATTGCGCCTCTTCCGGCTGCGCTTTTCGAGCGCTGGCAGACGGCATGGATGGAGCAGGCTGCATTTTATGTAAACCGGCTGCGGCAGAATCCGGTGTTTATTGAATCGGCCAACTGGATGCCGGAAACAGGCTGGCCTGACGAAGAGGCGCAGGACAAACTGCTGCCGGTGTGGCTGGACTGCCGCCTGTGCCTGGAATCGTTGTTTTCTCCGGCGTCAGATATTGAGAGCTGTCTGGAAGCCATTCAGCAGCTTGGCACCAACATTAAAGTAAATGTGGGCAGCGCCGGGAACTGGGGCGGTAAAGACGGCCTGGCGGAATCGAAAAATCACCTCAAGGTCACTCGTGAACATGCGCAGCAGTTGCTAAAAGACATTGGAGAACGTCCCGGCGCACTGGATGAGCGAGCGGTGCAACTGCTCCCCCTCTGGCACCGGCTGCTGACCCATATCCAACACAGCTTTCAGCAGGCGAAGCAAGCGCAGGGCGTGCTCGATTTCAACGATCTTGAACGGCTGACGCGCGATCTGCTGGTGAATTATCCGGCAGTGCGCCAGCGCTATCAAAATCTCGAATTCCGGCATGTGCTGGTGGATGAATTTCAGGATACCAACCGCGCCCAATGGGAGATTGTACAGGCACTGGCCGATCCACAGGAGGCCGGCAGCCTGTTCGTCGTGGGCGATCAAAAGCAGAGCATTTATGCCTTTCGCGGGGCGGATGTCAGCATTTTTGCGGAAGTGCGGCGGGTGCTGGCCGGCGTTGGTGGTGATGATGCCGAGGTGAGTCTGGTACGCTCTTTCCGCACGCATCGCCCACTGGTGGATTGCTTCAACCACATCTTCAGCCAGATTCTGATACAGGGTGAACTCAGCCCTGTATACGATTACGAAACGGCCTTCGGTGAGGCGATGGACGCGCACCGGATGGAAGCGCCTGCTGATCTGCCGCCGCTGGAACTGCTGCTGGTGGATAAGGCATCGCCGCATAGTGATCGTTCGCTATCCGTGGAGGACTGCCGCCGCTGGGAGGCCTATCAGATCGCACAGCGTTTGCAGCAGATGGTGAATGAGCGAACACCAGTTTACGACCGCGAGGAGGGGCGGGTGCGCCCGCTGGATTATGGCGATGTCGCCCTGCTGTTTCGCTCCACGACGAACTTCACCCTCTACGAGGAAGTCTTTAAAGCGGCGGGACTGCCGTTTATGACCGTCGCCGGACGTGGTTATTATGACCGCCCTGAAGTGTGGGACCTGTTGAATTTATTGCAGGCGCTGTATAACCCGGCAGATGATCTGTCGCTGGCGAGTGCGCTGCGCTCACCGTTGTTTGGCCTGAGCGATGATGCGCTGCTGGCGCTGCGACTGCTGCGCGGGGAGGATGGCCGCCTGCCGCTGTGGGATGCGCTGGCGCAGCCTGAGCGTGTCCCGGATGCTGAATTGCCGCTGGTGCATTTCGCGCATGACTGCCTGACCGCGCTCAGCGAAATTGCCGGACGCGTGACCATCTCCGAACTGCTGCGCGAGGCGCTCGACCGCACCCACTATCTGGCGACGTTGACTGGCCTGCCGGATGGCATTCGCCGCCGGGGAAATGTGGAAAAGCTGCTGGAAAAAGCCGAAAGTAGCGGACGTGTGACGTTGGGTGCATTTTCTGCCTACCTCTCAGACCTCAGCGCGCGCGAAGTGCGCGAAGGCGAGGCGCTGCTGGAAGCGGGTAACGCGGTCACGTTGATGACCGTCCATGCCAGCAAAGGGCTGGAATTCCCGGTGGTGGTGCTGGTCGATAGCTCGTGGGAGCGCCGTAATATCACCAGCAGCGCCGTAATTTGTGATACAGATGGGCAGCTGGCCTGTAAAGTTTATGATGCGGAACAGGACAAACTCGTCCCCTCTTTTGCGTACCAGCGGGCGGATTCTTTGAGTGACCTGCGCGATGAAGCCGAGCGCAAGCGCCTGCTGTATGTGGCGGCCACGCGCGCGCAGGATTATCTGTTGATCAGCGGCCAGATTGAACAGAAAAAGAATGGCGAGTGGAAGATTGAGGGCTGGCTTCGCTGGCTGCTGCAAGTATTGGACGTGTTTGGCGAATTGGAAACAGGCGGTCTGCACGTTCTCGAACGGGAATGGGGCAGGCTGCGGCTGGATGTGCAGCAAACACCGCCCAATGATGATGTATACCGCGTGAAAGAGAACACTGAGTCGGTATGGTCGACATTGCGCGCGGGCCAGCCGCTGCCCGGTGACTCTCAGGAGCCAGAATTGCTACGTCCAATAGTCATCAATCAGCGTGATGTGGCACGTCATCTCTCGGTGACACAGATTGCCGACCTGGGTAGTGCTTACTATGGCGAATTTTATCGCTGGCGTTTCCGGCGTAGTGTGCTCGATGATGCCCCGGCGCGGATTGCATCGGTAACTTATGTGCGCGATTTCAAGCGGTTGGTCGGCGAGATCGTTCATGAGGCGCTGCGCTGGTGGCGTTTTCCGGCTGATACGGAAAACCTTGAAGAACTGCTGCAAAGTTACGCCTGGGAGCAGGGCATTGTTGACCCTCAAGAGCGGCAGCGCGCGGTCAACGAAGCGTTACGACTGCTGTTGGAGTTTCAAGCGAGTGATGTCTATGGCTGGGTAGCAACCGCCAGGCGGCAGTTCAAGGAGCTGCCGTTCATCTTTCGCAGCGACAAGCGCATTATCCACGGTGTGATCGATACTTTGATTGAAATGGATGACGGTCGCTGGATTATCGTGGACTATAAAACCAGTTTCGTGCGTACGCATCCCACCTTTGATGATCTGCAGCAGCACGCGCGTCGCTATCACCTGCAAGTGGGCGCTTATGCCAGTGCGACCCGTGCCCAGCTTCAGCAGGCGCTAAAAGTGGACGCTGTCGACATAGACGTGTATATTCATTACATCCGTTACCAGCAGACCATCCCTATCGACCGGGCTGATTGGGAGCAGGCACTGGCAAGTTTAGAAACGTTAATCGGTGATGTCATTGGATAGCCTATGCTTCAACGCCTCAGGATACAGCTGCCCAATTGGGCGCAGCGTGAACACCCGATTTTACGATATGAGCTGAACAAGTCCGTTCGCCTGACGCGGCGCGCGCAGTATGTCCGCGCGCTGTGGATCGTGCTGCTGACTCTGGCGCTGCTGGTTGGCGGTTACCTTATCGCCACCAATTTGCTTACCCAGTCCGCCGGTCAGAACCTGACGGAAGCGCTGCTGGCAGTCGTTTACTGGCCGTTACTGGCCGTACAGGTGGCGGTGCAGGTGGTTGCCGTTCTGATGACGGCCAACGTGGTAAGTGAGGAAAAACGCCGCCAGACATGGGATAACCTGCGCGCGACTGAGGGTGGTGCTGAACTGGTGATGCGGACGCGTTGGGCGGCAGTATTCTACCGGCTGCGGCTGCCATTGATCGTGATTGCCGTGGTGCGGGCGCTGCTCATTCTCGGCATTCTATACGATCTGACCGCGTTCCAGGGACGTTATCTTGACCTGCTGATTAACGGTATCGTGCCAGATGTGGCGCTGCCCGTTGCAGCGGTGCTGCTGGCGTTTTTCATGACCTCCAGCCTGCTGCTGCCCCTGACTGGCGTGGGCTTTGATAGCGCGCTCGGCCTGCTGATTGCTTCCATCTTTCAACACCGAACCTACGCTGTGCTGGCGCAGATTTTGCTGGTCGGGGCGCGGGTGCTGCTGGTAGGGCTGTTGGTTTTCCTGGCTACACAATTCGTCAACGGTGATCTGGAAACTACCGACCTCGCGGCCTGGACGCTGATGGGGGCGTTTGGCGCGGCTGGTGATTGGGGGCTGGCATTCCTCAACCTGGGCTTTTATGGCGAAGTTTGGGCCACAATCCCCTTTGGCATCTTTATGGGATTGGCCCTGCTGGCGTTCTCGATGTTGCAAGCCATGGTGACAGACTGGCTGCTGGCGTTGGCGATTCGTCGGGCAGAGGGCAGCGGCTGAACTCGCAGCTCAGAGCTTTTTTTCCGAGATGATGTAGCTGGCTGTGGCGGCGTTGGTCGCCAGTGGCACATCATAGACATTGCAAATCCGCAGCAGCCCCTGAATATCAGGGTCATGCGGCTGCTTTTCCAGCGGGTCCACAAAAAAGAACACCGCCTCAATACGGCCTTCGGCTACCATCGCCGAAATCTGCGCATCACCCCCCTTGGGGCCTGATAACATCAACTGAATGTTTAAATTGGCTTTATCCCGCAGCAGCTTGCCAGTGGTGTTTGTGGCAACCATTTCGTAACGTTCTAACACTGGCTTATAGGCCAGTGCAAAGGCGATCATATCCGCCTTTTTTCCGTCGTGGGCGATCAAGGCCAGGGTTTTTGATTCATCACCTGTCATGGGTGGTGATTTCTCCTTTGTTAGTGGTAGCGCTGAAACAGGGATGACAGCATCGTTGGTTCCTGCCCATAGATTCGGATTAAACGCTGGTTGATTCGTAGGGCTTCAATGTAGTGGTCTTCCAGTTGGTCCATAATGACTTCCCAGGGATGCTGAAGCGCGATCAACCGTGCCTGGAAACCCATCTGCTCACGCAGCGCAGGATTTTCATACAGGTTGCGTACCGCCTGGGCAAACGCTGCCGGGTCATCCGGGCAAATATAACCTGTTTCACCCTCTATCACCAAGTCAATCACGCCGCCTTGATTGATGACGACGCAGGGGAGACCTGAAGCCATGGCTTCCTGCACCACCTGGCCGAATGTCTCGCGCGTGCCGGTGAAGGCAAATACATCAGCACTGGCAAAGGCATGGGATAAGTCGTCACCATACTGGTAGCCCATGAAATAGGTGTCGGTCCCTTCAAACAGCGTTTCCAATTCCTCGCGCAGCGGCCCATCACCGATGATGGTCAGCGCCACACCCGGCGTGCGTGCGACATCCAGCAATAGGTCCACCCGTTTTTCAGGGGCCAACCGCCCCACATAGATGCAGACTAGTGAATTGGGATCACGCCCGTTCAGCAGCCGTTCGCGCCAGGCAGATGTGCGAAAGTCCGGGCTGAAGCGCTGGCCGTTCACACCGCGTCCCCAGATTCGCAGCCGGTGGAATCCCCATTCTCTGAGCTGGTTCAAGGTGAAGTGCGAAGGTGCCAGGGTCAGGTGGCAGCCGTTGTGGATATAGCGCAGCCACTCGCGCGCGACATGCGTCAGCAGTTGCACGCCATACTCATGGCTGTAACCGGGTAGATCGGTCTGATAGTTGGCGATAACCGGGATATTGAGCAGTCGCCCGGTCAGCATTCCGCTGACGGAAAGAAAGGCCGGGCTGAAAAGATGAATGATGTCGGGACGAAAATCTGCAATTTCGTTGACCACGCGCAAGGATGGCAGGCCAACGCGGGTTTCCGGTACATTGGGTACCCCTAGCGAGGGCAGGGGAATAACCTGAGTGGAACCCACAGCAGGCGGGGCGGTATCTGGTGCAAAGACCAGTACTTCCCGCCCGGTTTGTTGGAGATAACGTAGGGTTAGAAAAGCCGACTTGGAGACGCCATCAACCTTGGGTAGAAACGCCTCAGCAATGATGGCGACCCGCTTGACGGGGGCGCGTGCTAGGGACGGATCAACCGTGTTGAAGGCGTGTTCGCTGCCGAAAACACGCTGAATTTGCTCTGGATCAAATTGGGTAAAAGCTTCCAGTAATCGATGATCGGCCATGACATCCCCTCGACCGCAGTCTCTTTTCTCAATAGAGATTGCCGGAAATCAGCAGCTGTGTGGCCGTCGAAATAAGTTACCCCGCGACCGATGGCTGCCAATGTGTGTCCGTCACTATTGCCTGTCACTGGTAATTTTAACTGAAATGCTAGGCGACGAGCAAGCCAGTTATTGCCAGGTGTGAATGCTCCTGCATTGTGCACTTCAACGGCATCCACTTTCGCTTCTAGTAACACCTCGGGATGCGTAAGGTAACGCCACACACTGTGTGTACAAACAATCAGCTCGAAGGGATGGGCGACGATCGCGATTCCATCCTGCTCATGAATGGCCGCGACCGTTTCCGCCAGTGACATGCCGGGGTTGATGGGTTTTGTGACCCATAACGCCAGTACATGACCGTCTGCACTGCTGACTTCGACACCGGGGATAATATCAAAGGGGTAGCGGTCACGATGCTCGTAGGCCCACAGACTGGCGCTCATTTCATCATGATCGGTAATGGCGATGACATCCAGTGTCCCCATGCGGGTGATGTGCTGGAGCACTTCCTGGACGCTGTTGAAGCCATCACTGGCGGTAGTGTGCATGTGAATATCGGCGCGACCTGTGAAACCATGCTTGGACTGCATAATCGACCTCTCCCTTAGTGAATACAAGCACAAAGATAAGCCTGTAACCTAAAGGTAAACTTTCAGCCGAGTGCAAGGTTATTTATGAACGGGATAGGCGAATGCGGCTGAGGTCGAAGGTTGTTGCCAGTTTATGGTGAAGCGAACCGGATAGATAATGCAGATAATCTGGCAGGGACCACTTGCGTCCAGCACTTATGGTCTGGCCGTTTAGAATGGCAGCACGTAAATCAATGGCGTTTCTGCCAGGGAAGTGAGTCACACCGCTGCCAATGCCGCCCAGGGTATGGGCGTCGCTGTTGCCCACGGCTGGCAGATTAAGCACATGCGCCAGCCGCCGCGCCAGGAGGTTGCTTCCCGGTGTGGGGATCGCAGCGTTAAACGTCTCGATGGCATCCACCCCGGATTGTTCAATAACTTCTGGTTGGTGGAGATGTTGCCAGAACAGATTCCAACTCACGCCTATTTCAAACGGGTGCGCCAGGATCGCGATGCCGTTTTGCTGGTGAATGGCTTCAACCGTTTTCGCCAACGACAGGCCCGCTGCGATCGGTTTTGTCACCCACAACGCCAGCACATGCCCATCCAAACTGCTGACTTCGACACCGGGTATAATATCGAACGGATAACGATGACGACGCTGATAAGCCCACAGGCTGGCATCCAGTGTATCGTGATCGGTGATGGCGATCACATCGAGATGGCCCAGCGCCGTGATTCGATCCAGCACAGACTGTACATCAGCAAAGCCATCACTGGCGCGAGTGTGCATGTGCAGGTCGGCTTTCCCGTAGGGGAATATACTATCGTTCAAGAGCGATCCTCATCATCTTTTCCTGACGTGTCTACCATACACGCACCAGCTTAAGGAATACAGACATTCCTGTTAAGTAACAATAAGAAAAGTTAGGTGAAAGATCCTGTTATGCATGAATGCTTTCGTGATTTATACTGGATGAATATCATTATGGAAATCGGATGCACATGAACTCACAATCGCCGCGCTATGTTTCATTACGCTGGCGCGTCCTTCTTCCCTTATTTATCGTGCTGCTCCTGGTGCTGATGACTGGAGCCTATTTGATATTCAGCCGTCTGCCTGCTGATATGAGCAGTGCCAGCGCGAATCTTTTGGCGCAGGGCAGTCGTGATATTCTGCGGCAGGCGCAGCAGTTTGTTGAAGTTGAACGCGAACTGGCACAGCAGATCGCCACCAATGGCACGGAAACGGCGCAAGATCTGGGATTGCTGGCGCAAGGCGGCGATGCGGATGTGGTCGCGTTGGTTGACAGCCAGGGTATCGAACGCCTGACGCTCTACCGGGCAGGCGAACAGTTCCAGCAGCGGGCCGGGACCAACCTGGGCCTTGTGGGTGAGGAAACCATCAGCGGCATCCTTGAGATCAATGGTGTGGGGATGCTATACACAGCCACACCGGCCTTTGTCAATGGAAACAACTTCACTGGCTATGGGCTGGCAGGGCATCGCTTGGAGCGTGTGCTGCAACCCACCAGTGCTGTCGTAGACCTTGCTTTTTACACGAATGATGGACGGCGGCTGTACAGTACACTACCGCAGAATGTGACCTGGGACTCTTCGGCATCAACGGTTGCGCTGGAGGGGCAGGAATACGCCCTGACGCGGGTGCCGTTTGAAGTGGGTGGGCATGTGCAAGGTGTGCTGGATGTACTGGTTGAAGCCGATGCAGGCGGTAATATGCTGCCCCAGTTGATCGGGCTGCTGCTGGCAGCGCTGACCGCCGTGGTGATTATCGCAGTGTTTGTGATCCTGGGGCGGATGCTGGCGCGTTTGGATAAAGTTCGCTCGACCTCGGAAGCGCTGGCAGCAGGCCAGATGATGATGCGCACCGGCCTACAGCCAACCGATGAGATCGGCACGATTGGTCACGCGTTGGATACGTTCGCAACTTACATGCAGGAACACCAGGATTTGCTGCGGCGCGATTTGCGCCGGCAGCGGCGTGAGGTCGCGCACTTGCTGGCGGTGTTGGAGTCAATACCAGATGGCGTTATTGTGCTGGATATGGATGGGCATGTCACGGTGGTGAACCGTCTCGCCTGTGAACTGCTTGGTTCGCAGCAGGCATTTGCCGAAGACGACGCGAAATCGCTGACCGCCTTCGTGACCGACGCGCTTGGCCCGGCGCTGGCACCCGGCATTTATGCATTGGGCAGTCCGCACGAGTTGGAAGTCAATGAACGCACACTCAGTGCGCAGGCCGCTGCAGTAATGACTCCGGCGGCACAACGGGTGGGTACGGTTATTGTGCTGCGGGATATTACCCAGGAAGTGTGGCGCGAGCGGACCCGTGAACGGCTGCTGGCACAATTGCAGCAGGATATTCAGCCATTGGAGCGCCCGCAGGAAGACCCGATGCGTGATTTCGCCCGTGAGATGCGGAGTCAGGCAGTCGCGTTGCAAAAACTGGTGTTAGAGTTGCGCGGATTGAATAACGCTAACTTAACCGATGTGCCGGATTCAGAACCGCGCGCGATCATGCTGGATACGCTGGTATGGTCTTTGGCGAACGAGTGGCGGCAGGTGGCCCAGGCTAATAACCACACCCTGCATGTCATGATCGAACAGCCAGGGTTGATGGTTTTTGGAAATGAGCGCCGCCTGCGGTGGGCCATCGGCAACCTGATTGATAATGCCATCAAATACACCCCGCCGGGCGGTGATGTCACGCTGGAAATCCGCGAAGATACCAGTGATAACTTGGCGCGATTGCGAATTCGGGATAATGGTGTCGGCATTTCAAATGACGACATGCCCAATATTTTTACGCGCTTTTACCGGGGCAAGCCAGTCACATCGGAAGGGCGTCTTCTGGATATGCCAGGTGCGGGACAGGGCCTGAACACCGCCCAACAGATTATCGAATCCATTGGGGGGACGCTGGTGCTGCGCAGCAAGCAGTGGGTAGGGACAGCCATCTACATCAGTCTGCCGCTGGCGAACGCGCCCCAGCCCGAATTGGTGACGGAAAATCTCGCCAACTTTGGCGAAGAATGATCAATTAAGCAGAGAGAAAGAGAAAGCCCCGGCGTGATTGTCACCGGGGCTTTTTGATTTACAGTGTGAGTAAGTAGGCGATGATGTCGTTCAGTTCCTGCTCAGTCCACAGATCGCCATAAACCTGCGGCATGAGGTTTTCTGGATAGGGACCACCTTCATCCGGCGGGACAATGAAGTCGTTAGGGTGGAGGATCGAGTTGTGAATGTACTCAACCGGCCCTTCGCCTTCGACACGGCTACCCGCGTGTTCTTTTATATTCATCAAACTGGGGCCAATCAGCCGATTTGGATTATCGACATTGTGGCAGGTCGCGCAGGCGAAGCCCACTTCAGATCGCAGGGTGTGGAACAGTTCGTCACCATGTGCCGGGTCACCTGCGGCCAGTGCAGCGTCAATCGCAGCCTGATCATCACCACCGCCCGCGGAGGTGTCTTGCGGGATAGGGCTGGGTGTAAAAGTCGCTGTGGGTGGCTCTGGTGTGTTGGTGGGTGGTTCGGTCGTAGCCGTTGGCGGAATGGGCGTCTCGGTCGGCGGAAGGGGGGTTACAGTTGGCGTGTCCGTCGGTGTGGCAGTCGGCGCGATAGAAGTTTCATAAGCGGCGGTTTCAGCCAACGCCACCTGGGTACCCTGCACTTCTGCTGCCCACTCAGGAGTCGCAACACTGCCACAGGCCGCCAGCAGCAGGGTCAGTATAAAGAGAATCGGGGTGAATCTGCTTTTCATGGATTGCCTCTGCACTGTGTTATTGTGAAGCGGTGAACAAATGCTAAGTATAAACCATAAATATCGTGATGGACAGTCTAAACCAGAACCTCACGTGAATGTTTTAATTGGTTTGTCAGTCCTAAACAGCACACAGTTCGTAGGCCGCTTTCAAGGCAGCAACCGGATCCCCTTTTGGCACAAATTCCTGGCCGAGATAGCCCTCATAGCCTGTCTCGATGATCGCGCGAACAATGGGCGGGTAGTAAATCTCCTGGGCATCATCCAGATCATGGCGGCCAGGATTACCAGCGGTGTGATAATGCGCAAAGTGCTGGTGATATTTCTGAATCGTGCGGATCAGATCACCTTCCATAATCTGCATGTGGTAAATGTCATAGAGTAGTTTCACGCGCGGTGAGTTGACCATCTCGATCACTTTCACACCCCACTCGGTATGGTCGCACTGGTAATCAGCATGATCGACCTTGCTGTTGAGTAGTTCTACCACCAGCGTCACACCGGCATCTTCGGCATAAGGCGCGATATGCCGCAGATTTTCGGCGGTGATTTCCGCACCCAGTTCATCATCCAATCCGGCGCGACTGCCGCTGAAGCAGATCAGGTTGGGGATATTCCACTGCTGTGCCAGCGCGAGATTGGCCTGCACTTCTTTGGTGATGCGGGCTTTGGCCCCACGCCGGTTGAGGCCATCCTCAATCGTGCCATGTCCGTTAATCGAGACGATCTCCAGACCGTGATCCTTGATAAGCTGCCAGTACTCCTGACCAACCAACTCCACACCCTGATAACCGATCTCAGCGGCAGCCCGCAGCAGCGCTGCCGGTTCGACACCGCGATTGGCATAACACCACCACGAGAGTGATTGCTTGATTTGACTCATTGATTTTTCTCCTTCCATGCAGGCTGTATTGTACCCCTCTCAAACCCGGGGCGAATTAGAACGCAAATTCTAAATTTGGCGTATAATTTTGTGATGCAAACCCATGAGGGAAGTGTGCTATGAATCAGGAATTTGCGGATTTTGACTCGCTGTGGGATTACGATGATCCTGCGGCCACCGAAGCACGTTTTCAGGAACTGCTGGTAGGGACGGATGTTCCACCTACGTCAGCTTATTGGCTTGAACTCCTGACGCAGATCGCGCGGGCGCAGGGTTTGCAGCGGGAGTTCGACAAGGCACATCGCACGCTCGATGAGATCGAGGTCCAACTGACTGCTGCGGAGGAATTGACACAGGTCAGAGTACGCTATTTGTTGGAGCGCGGACGTGTGTTCAACTCGGCGGGGCAACCGGATGTTGCATTGCCATTGTTCAAGCAGGCATGGGAGATAGCGCGTGCGGCAGATGTAGATTTTTATACGGTTGATGCCGCACACATGCTGGCGATTGTGGAGCCGGATGCGAAGCAGCAGCTCGACTGGAA
>JAIOHN010000250.1 GCA_019912985.1 Anaerolineae bacterium
GATACCTTCCTCGGCGGTGGCTTGCAAACCTGTCGCAAGCTGATTGATGAGGGCTGGATTGGCGAACCCGTGGCGACCACGGCGTTCATGGCAGTACACGGCCACGAAGCCTGGCATCCTAGCCCGGCGTTCTACTATCAAAAAGGCGGCGGCCCACTTTTCGATATGGGTCCTTACTATCTGACAGCGCTCGTCTTTTTGCTTGGCCCCATCAAGCGTGTTGGCGCATCCACCCGCACCACCTTCCCGCAGCGGACTATCACCAGCCAGCCGCTGTATGGCACCAAAGTGGATGTAGAAGTGACCACGCATGTCAGCGGTGTCTTTGATTTCGCCAATGGTGCGGTGGGAACCACAATTATGAGCTTCGATGTCTGGAGTCACCACCTGCCACGCCTCGAAATTTACGGCACCACCGGCTCCCTCAGCGTCCCCGATCCCAACACCTTCCGTGGCCCTGTTCATGTGCGCCGTGCCGGTGCCGAGGATTGGACGGAAGTCCCGCTGACACACAGCGATCAGGTCGGACGCGGCATCGGCGTGGCTGATATGGCTTACGCACTGCGCACAGGCCGCCCACACCGCGCCAGCGGTCAACTGGCGTATCATGTGCTGGACGTGATGCAGTCCTTTGATGAATCATCCGAAAGCGGCAAGCACGTCCGCATCAAAAGCACGGTCAAGCGTCCGGCACCACTGCCGATGGATTTGCTGGCCGGGCAGTTAGACTCTTGATTGAACACAAATGGAGCGAGGCTGATCTCGCTCCATTTGCATAAATATGTAAGGAAATTGGAATGGCTGAAGAAAGATTTTTCCTCACGGGCGCGCTTGGCTGCCTGGGTTCCTGGGTCGTGAAGAACCTCGTTGACGAGGGTATCCCCACCACTGTGTTCGATCTGGGCGGAAATCCCCACCGCCTCAAACTCATCATGTCCGACGATGATCTGGCAAAAGTCACCTTCATCAATGGCGACGTGACCGACCTCAACGTTGTTGAGACGGCGATCCGCGATTCTGGCGCGACACATATCATTCATCTGGCCGCGCTTCAGGTCCCCTTCTGCAAAGCCGATCCCATGCTCGGCGCGCGGGTCAACGTGGTTGGCACGGTCAATATGTTTGAGTCGGCCAAGCGGCTGGGCATCAAGAAAATCGTGTATGCCAGCAGCATCGCCGTCTATGGCGCGCCCTCGGAGTATCCTGAAGGGCTTGTCAAACATGATGCCCCACTGCACCCGCTCAATCACTACGGCGTCTACAAACGCGCCAACGAAGGCACTGCTTCAATCTACTGGCAGGATGACGGCGTCAGCAGCATCGGCCTGCGTCCCTACACCATTTATGGTCCAGGGCGCGACCAGGGCCTGACCTCGACCCCCACCAAAGCCATGTTAGCGGCAGCGGCAGGGATCCCGTATCATATCAGTTATGGGGGTTATAACGGCTTCCAGTACACGGATGACGTCGCCAAGATTTTCATTCAGGCGGCACGCGCGGCCTATGAAGGCGCAGGCGTTTACAATCTGCGCGGCAGCGTGGCCCATGTCAGCGAAGTGGTTGAGGCCATCAAAGCCGCCGAACCCGGCGCACAGATCACCTTCGAGGCCAAGCCGCTGGCACTCCCCGATGGTTTCGAGGATGTTGAACTCGTCAAAGCGATCGGCGCAGTGCCTGAAACCCCACTGAAAGAGGGCGTTGCCATGACCATTGCCCAGTTCAAACAGGCGTTGGCGGCGGGGAAAGTCACAACCGATAATCTATAAGAGGTGTATCCATGCGTAACCTGCTCATCCTGTTTCCAGTCATGCTGCTGATGGCACTCACCACCAGCGTAACCGCGCAGGATCAACCGCTGCGAGAACTGGCTGATGCCCGCGATATTTACATCGGCGCGGCAGCCCAATCCGGCCTGCTTGAAGGCGATTATGCCGATGTGCTCAGCCGCGAATTCAACCTGCTCACAACGGAGTGGGAAACGAAAATGTGTGTCACCCATCCTACCGCCACCACCTATGATTTCACCGGCACAGACAAACTGGTCGAATTTGCCGAGGAACATCAGATGGTGGTGCGCGGTCATACTCTACTCTGGCACGAGTGCTTCCCGGACTGGCTGGCAAGCGACGACTACACCCGCGATGAAGCCATCGACATCATGCGCGAGTACATTCACACCGTCGTCGAGCGCTACAAAGGGCGCATCGCCATCTGGGATGTCGTCAACGAAGCCATCACCGACAACGGCCTGTTCCGCAGCACGCCCTGGTATCGAATGATTGGCGAGGATTACATCGAACTGGCTTTCCGCTTCGCCCACGAGGCCGACCCCGATGTGCTCCTGTTCTACAACGACTACGGCGCGGAAGTGCTCAACCGCAAGTCCGACCGCATCTATAAACTGGTCAGCGATATGCTCGAAAATGAGGTGCCGATTGACGGCGTGGGCTTGCAAATGCACCTGCAAGTCGGCGATGTGGGTGATCGCCTCCCCATCAACCGTCAGGCAGTGACCGAAAACATCAACCGCCTGGGCGACCTGGGCTTGCAGGTGCACATCACCGAGCTTGACCTGAAGCACCCTGGCAAAGCGGACGAGTCCGTCTTGGAGCAGCAGGCACAAAATTACCGCGATGTGGTGGAGATCTGCCTGTCAGCAGAACCCTGCACGGCTATCATCGTCTGGGGTGTCACCGATCGCTATAGCTGGATCAAGGATTTCGATAACAACCCGGACGCTGCCCCCCTCCTTTTTGACGAAGATTACCAACCCAAACCGGCCTATACCGCTGTCCAGCAGGCCCTGGCTGAATTCACCACAGACGATCAATCATGACCACTTATCGCAATCCCATCATACCCGGCTTCTATCCCGACCCATCCATCTGCCGGGTAGATGAAGATTACTACCTTGTGACCTCAACCTTCGAGTATTTCCCAGGCGTACCCATCTTTCACAGCCGCGATCTGGTCCACTGGCGGCAGATTGGTCATATCCTGGATAGACCCTCACAGCTCAATCTCGACAATGTGCCAGCCTCACACGGCATTTACGCGCCTACCATTCGCTATCATCAAGGCACGTTTTACATGATCACCACCCTGCGCGATGTGGCAGGCGATGATCACAACTTCATCGTCACCGCCACCGACCCTGCCGGTCCATGGTCAGAGCCCTATTTTCTCAACGACGCGCCCAAAATTGACCCGTCGCTGCTGTTCGATGACGATGGCCGCGTCTGGTACACTGGCAACCGCATCCCGCCAGGTGGTGAGCAGTTTCATGGCGACCGCGAAATCTGGCTGCAGGAGCTTGATATTCAAACCATGCAGCTCACAGGTGAAAAGTACTCCATCTGGAACGGTGCGCTGCGTGGCGCACCCTGGGCAGAAGCACCCCATCTCTACAAGATTGATGGCTGGTACTACCTGATGATTGCCGAGGGCGGGACCATGCATAACCACGCCGTGACCATCGCCCGCAGCAAATCCATCACTGGCCCCTATGAGAACAACCCGGCCAATCCCATCCTCACCCATCGTCATCTCGGTCAGGATTACCCCATCGTCAACACCGGCCATGCCGACTTTGTGCAGACACAGAATGGCGAATGGTGGATGGTGCTGCTGGCCTCGCGGCCCTACGGCGGATACTATCGCAACTTGGGGCGTGAGACCTTCCTGGTTCCTATGCGCTGGGAAGATGGCTGGCCCATTATCAGCCCCGGCATTGGTCGCGTTGAGTTTGAGCACCGCGCACCGGATTTAGCGCCGCACCGCTGGCCGCAACCCACCGCCTGCGACCATTTCGATGCGCCAGCGCTGGACTTCCGCTGGAATTTCCTGCGCACCCCGCGTGACACTTTCTGGAGCTTGGCTGAGCAGCCGGGATGGCTGCGGTTGAAACTGCGCCCACAGCGTCTGAGTGAGCGCGCCAACCCCAGTTTCGTGGGTCAACGCCAGCGCCATTTGCACTTCGCCGCCCAAACGCTCATGGATTTCGAACCGGGCAGCGAAAATGAAGAAGCGGGGATGGTGTTGCTGCAAAACAATGAGTATCATTTCCGCTTTATCTGCACTCTCAGCGATGGTCAGACCGTACTGCGTCTGATCCAGCGGCAGGCTGGACAGGAATCAGTGCTTGCAGAAAGGCCAGTCAAGTCCCGGCGGCTTTACCTCAAAGTAGAAGCCCACGAGCAGGATTATGACTTTGCCTTTGCTGAAGCACCTGACGAGTGGTCATTGCTGTATGAGGGTGCAGATGGTCGCATCCTGAGCACGGATGTTGCCGGGGGGTTTGTCGGGGCATACCTGGGCATCTACGCCGCCAGCAACGGCCAGAACAGCGACAATGCAGCCAACTTCGATTACTTTGAGTATCTTGAGGTGCCTTCGTGAAAGACCTGTTCCTGCTCGACCCCAATATCCTCTTCTTCAACCATGGCTCATTTGGGGCCTGCCCACGTCCTGTGTTCGAGACCTACCAGAACATCCAGCGTGACCTTGAATCCAATCCGGTCGATTTCCTGGGACGCCGCCAGGAAAGCATGATCGCCGCCGCGCGTGAGAAACTCGCCGCTTATCTCAACACGGGCGAGGAAAACCTGCTGTTTGTCAGCAATGCCACCACCGGCATGAACACCGTGGCCGGTTCTCTGACTTTCGAGCCGGGCGATGAGCTGCTGACCACCAATCACGAATATGGTGCGGTGGATCGCATGTGGGAATATATCAGCCGTCACACCGGGCTGCGCATCGTCCGCCAGGAGATGCCCGTTCCTGTGACCACGCACGAGGAATTTGTCGAGCGCTTCTGGCAGGGCGTCACACCACGCACACGCATCATCAGCATCAGCCATGTCACCTCACCCACGGCGCTCACCTTCCCCATCGAAGAGATTTGCCGCCGGGCGCGCGAGGCAGGCATCTATACCATCATTGATGGCGCACATGCCCCCGGCCAGATGCCAATCGACCTTGAGGCCATCGGCGCGGATTTCTACACTGGCAACTGTCACAAATGGATGTGCGCGCCCAAAGGCGCAGGCTTTCTCTATGTGCGCCCCGAATATCAGCATCTGATTGACCCGCTGGTGATCGGTCACGGTTGGGTGGATGACTCCACCTTCATCAGCCGTGGGCAGTGGCAGGGGACGCGTGACACCTCGGCTTATCTGGCGGTTCCCGCTGCCATTGAATTTATGGAATCACACGACTGGGCCAGCGTCCAGCAGCGCTGTCACCAGCAGGCGGTCGCCTTCACCCAACGCCTGTGCGATTACACCGGTCTACAGCCTTTTTCGCCGCTGACCAACGAGTGGTTCTCGCAGATGGTGGCTGTGCCGCTGCCAGATTGCGACCAACCGGAACTGGCACGCCGCATCTGGGAAGATTATCACATCGTGGTTCCTGTCTATCCCTGGAACAACCAGAACCGCGTCCGCGTTTCCTTCCAGGCATATAACACACAGGAAGATATTGATCAGCTCTTCACCGCGTTCACAGAACTGCTGCCCGTGTTAACGGTCTAAGCGTCACTTTCACGAAAGGCATTCTGCAAGCGCGTTTCCAGAATCTGGTCGGTCTCAAATTCATCAAGCTGCAAATACCAGCGGGCGGCATCAATCAGCGCCTGCTGCGGAATGAGGCCGACCAGTTCACTGTGATGCACCCCCACACCATAGCGCGCCGCCTCCCGCCGGATCATTTCGACCGCGTGCGCCACTGATGTGCGCCGGTAATCCACCAGATTCATGGATACCTGCGCCCGCCCCTTCACCAGTAAACCCAGCGCTTTCACCCCCGCCAGCCCGCCGCTGGAATGCCGCACCACTTCCGCGATCTTCTGTGCGATCTCGACATCATCCGTCGCCAGGTACACGTTGTAGGCTACCAACGGTTCGCGCGCGCCTATCGCTACTGCCCCCGCGCTGCCGATGCGCGCAGGCCCATAATCGGGGAT
>JAIOHN010000251.1 GCA_019912985.1 Anaerolineae bacterium
ACGATATGCAGTGCAACAGCCCACCGGCTGCGGCGCACGACGCCCAGATAGGCACTGATGCCCCAGGCCACCGCCAGTGGGGCCAGCAGATTCTGCGCCCATACACTGCGGGCATACAACGCACTGAATGGCGAGGCGGCCAGGAATAACGCCGCGATCAGTGCTGCCCATGGCCCCCAGGCATGACGCGCCAGCCACCACAGGCCAAGCACTCCAAGTAGACTCAACAGGCCGCTGAAGAGCGACGCCAGCAGCGGATCGGGCGAGATTGCATAGGGCACGGCGTAAATCCAGGCAGCGGCGGGGAGGTTCGGCACCCCCACCGACGAGGGCATCCCCAGAAAAGCGAACTGCCCACCGCGTGCCATTTGCAGCGAGATGAGGCTGAGGCGGGCTTCGTCAAAGGCGAAGGAGGTCACACCCGGCCAGCCAAAACGCAGCAATGCGCCGAGTAGCAGAAGCAGCGCCAGCGCACCGATTTCAAGCCCGTGGGGACGGTTTGCGCCCTCACGCTGAGCGGTTCCGGTCAAGCGCAGTCCTCCAGCGCGGTGAGATCAATCAGCCACAGGCCGCCGCTGACTCCGTTGGCCGCCAGCGCAATCGACTCGCCATCCGGCGACAGCCACATCCAGCTGCGCGCGCTGTCGGAAAGCGCCAGTGGCAAACCTGACAGGTCATGCAGGCTTTGTGTCAGCACGTTGTAGCACTGCAAGCGGGCGTCTTCATCCACTGGTCGCACGACATAGACGAACTGTTCATTCTCCGGCGTGATGGTGTAAAGCGGGGCGGGCCAGTTGTTCCCTGGCGGCTCCGCCTCGAAAAGCCGGTCAATACGTTCGGTATCGGTGGCACGCAGATAATAGGCACTGGTACCATCCACCTCGCGCATCACAACCACCCGCTTGCCACTGGTCGAGACACCCGGTGTAATCAGCGAGGTCAGGGATTCGTTGATGGCAGTCGGATTGGCCGGGTCTTTGGGACTCTGGCTCAACTGCTGGCCGTTGACATTGCCCGTGACATAATTCACCGGGTCGCCCAGGCCACCGTAGTAGTAGGCGATAAACACGCCTGCACCGCCGGTCGGGAAATAAATCCCCTGAAGCGAGATATTGTACAGGCGGTCATAAAGCACACGCGGGAAGGTCCCATCCGGTTCCACCGTCACCAGCGTGTTCAACTCAGTCTGGTAGACGCCGCGCCGCTGATCGGGCGCGAAGGTGAAAAACGAGCGCTCGAACAACATATCGTCATCCAGTTCCAGCGCATTCGCCAGCGCATCGGTCATCTCCGCCGCGCGTGGATGTTCCACTGGCTGCTGGATGCCAGTACGCAGATTGTACTCATGCCATTGGCGCTGGCTGAATAAGTCGCGCCAGCAGCCCACACTGTAACGCAAGCTGTTGGCGTCAATCCATTCCACACTGACGACTTCGCGCCGCGTGACCTCGTTCACACCGGGGAAAAAGCCCGACTGCCCACTGGACGCCGTATCCACCGCGCTGGCTTCCGGAATTACTTCGACCCGCGCCACCGCAGCGCCTTCCTCGAAAATATCAAGCGGCACAGCAAAACCTTCGCTCATGCCCGGGTGCATCGTAAAACCCGGCAGCAGTGCCTCGCCGCAGGCATTGACCAGATAGCCAAAGCCCTCGCCAATCAATTGATCATCGCCATCGTAGGCTTCGGCATACAGATCTATTTGGTCAAAGGCGCTGCTGCTATCATTGACCAGCCGCCCCTGCACCATCTGCACTTCCAGCCCCAGGGCATCGACCTGGGTCGTCAATTCCACATCTTCTACCGCCAGCCCTTCATCCTGCGCAGCGGTGATTCCTGCTACCGCAAACAGCATTCCACATACCAGCCAGAAACGAATCATTACGTTTACAACCCTTCTGCACGCTATTCGCCGCTGATTGTAAACGCCACCTGGGATTTGTCGAGGTTGGAACCCGATGACACCGAACCGCGTATAATGAGAAGGGGAACTAAGGAGAATAGTGCATGATCAATGAATCATTCAACATCTGGGCGAAAGAAACCCGCGCCAACCCACAGGCGCTTTATGCGCGTATCCGCGAGGTGGACCCGGTATTTAAAGGAACTGGCCCTCAGACAGGCCGCTCGTTCTGGTTTCTCACACGTTATGAAGACTGCGTCAGCTTCTTAAAGGACCAGCGCTTTGGCAAGCAGATTGAAAAACACCTCCCGCCTGAAAAAGTGAAGGAATGGCGCGGAGATGGCGAACCAGACCCTGTGTTTGAAGCGATCGACCGGCACATGCTCAACCTTGACCCGCCGGACCACACCCGGCTGCGGTCGCTGGTCCACAAGGCATTCACGCCGCGCATTATCGAAAACCTGCGCCCACGCATCCAGGAAATTGCGGACGATCTGCTCGACGCGATGGCTGGCAAAGACGAGATTGACCTGATTGCCGATTACGGTTTCCCGCTGCCCATCACCGTCATTGCCGAACTGCTCGGTGTGCCAGTTGAGGACCGCGACAAATTTCGCGCCTGGACGCGGGGCATATTGTTTGAAGGCGGTTTCGAGAACAGCCGCGCATCCGCTATGGAATTCGGCATGTACATGAATGCCATGATTGATGACCGCCAGCAGCACCCCCAGGAGGACTTGCTGACCGGGCTGGTGCATGTCGAGGAAGCGGGCGACACCCTGGACCGGGTGGAACTGCTGAGCATGCTATTTCTGCTGTTGGTCGCCGGTCATGAAACCACGGTCAACCTGATCGCCAACGGCACCCTGGCATTGATCGAAAATCCCGACCAGATACAAAAACTGCGCGCCAATCCCGACCTAATTAAGCCTGCTGTTGAGGAAATGCTGCGCTACAATGGCCCGGTCGAAACCACCACCTGGCGTCATGCGCTGGAAGATATCGAGATCGGCGGTAAAGTCATCCCGCAGGGCGATGTGGTGATGGCAGCGCTGCTGGCCGCCAACCGCGACCCGGCAGTCTTCGCTAATCCCGATACGTTTGACATCACGCGCGAGCCGAACAAGCACATCGCCTTTGGCAACGGCATTCACTACTGCCTGGGCGCACCATTGGCTCGTCTCGAAGGAACCCTGGCGGTGAATGCGCTGTTACAGCGCCTGCCGCAAATTGAGCTGGCCGTCCCCAGAGAACAGCTTGACTGGAATGACAGCCTGCTGCTGCACGGCATGAAGGCCATGCCCGTACAAATCAAGCACGCCTGAATCACTAGGATGGCTTAATCGGCAAACAGCTTTTGATAGAGCGCGGTTTGCCGCTCAATCGCCTGTTGATAGACGTGGTGATGATCCATATCAGGCTGATAACCAGTGCCATATTCCGGCTCAAGATCAATGCCACGCGCCAGCGCCGCCGTGCCACGAATCGTCGCCTCGCTCTGCGCGCTGGCATAAACCGGCGCGCCCAGCACATCCGCCAGAATCTGCATCCACACTGGTGAGTTGAGCACGGGCGCGCCGCTGGCGACATAAACGGCGTCCTCCGGCATCAGCGGTTGAAGCCGCCTGGCGATCTGGTAGAAGCGGTAGGAAACCCCTTCCAGCGCCGCGCGAACCAGATGTTCCCGCTCAGTATCGAAGGTCATCCCCATAAATACCGCCTGCGCCCGGTCATTCCACCCCGGGGCGCGCTCGCCTGCCAGAAAAGGCAGCACCATCAGGCCGTGACTGTCAGGCTCGATGGCGGCGACTTTCTCCTGGCTGGTGTCATCATCTTTGAGGATTTTCATCAGCCAGGCGTAGAGATTCCCGGCGTTACTCAATGCGCCGCCCACCAGCGACCGCTGATCATCCAGCCGGTAGACGAACAGACCTTCCGGCGTCTGCTCCGGCGTACCCTGCACCACCACCCGCATCGCGCCGCTGGTGCCAACTGAAATCGCTACATGCTGCGGTGTGGCACAACCCGCGCCAATATTGGAGGCGATGCCATCACCAACCGCCGGAAACCACAGTGCATCCGCCAGCGCAGGCCAGCGCTGCGCCCATTGATCATTCAGTCCTTGCAACGGCTCATTCGAGATCGGCGAAAGCTGTTTTTGGCGAATGGGCAAATCGGAGAGTGTTTCTTCATCCCAGCTAAGTTGGTGGCGATTCAGCAACCCGGTCCATGAGGCCGCGCTAATGCTGGTGCGCCATGTGCCGAAGAGGTGATGCAGCAGATAATCCCCAAAGGTGACCCAGCAGGCCGCTTTCTGGAATGTTTCGCGCTCGGCTTCATACAGCCACAGCAGGCGCACCGGCCAGTAGCTGGTGTGCAGGCGGCAGCCCGTGCGCCGAATGTAGTCAGCGGCATCCAGCTGTTCTTCCAGGCGATCCACCAGCTTTGCGCCGCGAATATCCGCCCAGGTGTAAACCGGCGTGACCGCCTGCCCTTCGTCATCCACGCCCATCAGGTTGCCCACCAGCGTATCAGTCGCCACGCGGTCAATCCGCTCAGCCAGATCGCCTGCCTGTTCCAGCGCTTCATCGATACAGGCGAAAATCCGATCTCGCATTTCCTCGGCGTCAATCATCGCCCCACCATCAAGCGTGGTGTGCGGCTCATAACTCTGTTTGACGAAAACATCATCGACCGCTTCACCAGAAGGCGTGAAAAGCATCACGCGTACAGAGGAAGAACCAACATCAATGGACAGGGTGAGCAGGTCGGACACGGGGAACTCCTTACAGGTACAGAATCGCAGGGGCGACCCAGCGGTCGCCCCCACAAAGTATAACGCGAATTCTGTACTGGATTAGACCAGTTTGGCCGTCACGGTGATTTCAGGGACTGCGCCCAGCGCCACAGAGATCGGGCAGCTATCCTTGGTGGCCTCAGCGACTTTCTGGAATTCTTCATCACTGATGTTGGGGACGCTGGCTTCGGTAGCCAATTCAATCTTGGATACACGGAACCCGGCTTCCTGCTTGGTCAGATGCACCCTGGCTTCAGTGTTGATGCTGGTGGCGGGAAACCCGGCACGACCGAGGCTGCCACTGAGTGCCATCGAGAAGCAGCCTGCGTGCGCTGCTGCCAGAAGTTCTTCCGGGTTGGTGCCATCGCCCTCTTCAAAACGCGAGCTGAAAGAGTACGGCCCCTCCCAGGCGTTCATTTTCATCGTGCCGTTGCCGTCTTGCAGCGTTCCAATCCACTTTGCACTGGCTTTACGTACAGCCATGATTTTCTCCTCTCAATATCTCAGTAAATCTTACGGAGTAAGAATATAGCAATCTTTGACACTGGCGACTAGCCTCAAGCCAGAGAGTCTTAGCAAGTTTTCATGTAATGAGAGGAAAACCACAGGGAGAAGCCGAACTTCTCCCTGTATGTGGAAATGGTTTCGCTAGACGACGACGTTGACCTTCGGTTCCTGACCACTGCGGGCCGGGATGAAGATGATCTTCTTCGGCTGGCCGCCATTCAGGAAGCGCTTGGCTGCGTCTGAGGCCAGTGCCTTCTCGATGGCCTCATCCTTGGCGATGTCTGGCGAGACCTGCACCTCACCGCGCGGCTTGCCATTGATCAGCACCACCAGGGTCACCATGTCTTCTTTGGCCTTTTCGGGGTCAAACTGCGGCCATTCCTGCTGGTGAACACTGTACTCGCCGCCGATCTCCGCCCACAGTTCTTCCGCGACATGCGGCGTGAACGGGGCCATCAGCAGCAGCATGGTCTGCACCGCCTCATTCCAGGCCTGCTTGCCCAGTTTGCCCTCACGCGCTGCCGGGCGCAGTACGTTCTTCAGCTCCATCAGCGCGGCGATGGCCGTGTTCCAGCTAAAGCGCTCCAGGCCATCGGTCACGCGGGCAATCGTCTGGTGAACCTTGCGCTCGACACCGCGCTCGACATCCGGGTCGCCATTTTCGGCCTGTGGCCCGGCGATCACCAGGTCCCAGGTTTCATTCAGCCAGCGCTGCGGTCCTTTGATACCATCGGGGTCCCAGGGGCCGCCCTTTTCCCAGTCGAAGGCGAACATCAGATAAGCGCGGACGGTATCGCTGCCATATTCCGCAACCAGCTCGTCAGGGTTGATGACATTGCCCTTGCTCTTGGACATGCGCTGCACATCCAGATGATGCTTCAACTGATTGACGCTGTTCGCACCTTCAATCGCCGGGATGATGATTTCCGCATCTGGCACGACTTCCACCACACGGTTGACACCCGCCATGTTCACGGTCAGCAGATTCTCGGTGCGGCGGGTAATTTCACCAAAGACACCCTCGAAGCCTGCCGGGACATCCGACAGCTTATCAATCACCTCCACGTGATCGGCGAACAGCTTATCGCCTTCGTAACGTCCGCTTGCCAGGATGACATCGCCGGGGCGTTCTGCGCCCAGCACCTGCCCCTGATTACGCAGCAGCATCATCGGCTCATCGAACAGCCCTTCAGGGTCACGGTCGTTATCGCGCATGATCTCAGAAGTTTCATCGAACATACCCAGATCGCGCATGGCTTTGATAAACCAGCGCGAGTATAGCAGGTGCATGGTGGCATGTTCCGCACCACCGGTATAGACATCCACCGGCAGCCAGTAAGCCGCCTCTTCCGGGTCGAACGGGGCTTCCTCATAGTTCGGACTCAGATAGCGATACCAGTACCAAGACGAACACATGAAGGTATCCATGGTGTCGGTTTCGCGCCGCGCCGGGTTGCCCTCGGAATCCAGCGTGTTCAGGAATGGCTCGTGATACGTCAGCGGGCTGCGTCCGGTCGGCATGAACTCGACATCTTCCGGCAGACGGACTGGCAGTTGGTCATCCGGCACCATCTCCATTGTCCCGTCTTCACGGTAGATGATCGGGATCGGGCTGCCCCAGTAGCGTTGGCGGCTGATCAGCCAGTCGCGTAGGCGGTAGTTGATCGATTCCTTGCCGATTCCCGCGTCCGCCAGCCAGTCGATCACGGCGTTGATGGCCGGGTTCTTGCGGCCTTTGTCCTCACTGGAGTAGGTGCCATCGAACAGGTCGCTGTTGATCATGTAACCGGGGCCTGTATAGGCTTCGGTCATGGTCGCGCCATCCAGTGTTTCGCCTTCTGGCTGGATCACCGGGCGTATTTGCAGGTCGAATTTCCGGGCGAACGAAAAGTCGCGCTGGTCATGCGCCGGCACAGCCATGATCGCACCTGTACCATAGGTGATCATCACATAGTCGGCAATCCAGATCGGAATGCGTTCGTTATTGACCGGGTTGATGGCATAACCACCAGTGAACACGCCAGTTTTCTCGCGATCTTCCGACGTGCGTTCGATCTCGGTCGCGCTGGCAGCCGTGGCGACATACCCCTCAACCGCCTCACGCTGCGCATCGGTTGTGATCTTCTCGACCAGCTTATGCTCCGGGGCCAGCACCATAAAGGTCGCTCCCCACAGCGTATCCGGGCGGGTGGTGTAAATCTCGATGGGATCGCCCTGTTCGGTCTTAAAGACCACGCGCGCGCCTTCGCTGCGACCAATCCAGTTGGTCTGCATGATCTTGATCGGCTCCGGCCAGTCGATGCGGCTGAAGTCCAGCAGCTCATCAGCATAGCGCGTGTAACGGAAGAACCACTGCGTCATCATTTTCTGGACGACTGGCTGGCCCGTGCGCTCGTCTTTGCCGTCGATGACCTGCTCGTTTGCCAGCACCGTTTGCAGCGTGGGCGACCAATTCACCAGCGCCTCGCCGCGATAGGCCAGATCATGCTCGTAAAACTGCTTGAAGAACCATTCCGTCCACCGGTAGTACTTGGGATCACAGCTCACAGTCTCGCGTTCCCAGTCGAACATCGCGCCCATACTGCGCATCTGATTGCGCATGCGATCAATATTGGCGTAGGTCCATTTGGCGGGATGGATGCCGCGCTGGACAGCGGCGTTCTCGGCAGGCAGGCCGAAGGCGTCAAAGCCCATCGGGAACAGGACATTAAAGCCCTTCATCCGCATATAACGCGCACGCGCGTCGGACGGAGTCATGGCGAACCAGTGGCCGATATGCAAATCGCCGCTGGGATAGGGCAGCATGGTCAGCGCGTAATGCTTGGGTCGGCTCCAGTCGACTTCGGAGCGATACAGCTTATCGACTTCCCATTTCGCCTGCCATTTTTTCTCAATTGATTCGGGGTTGTAACGACGATCATTCATCAGCTTGTGCGCTCTCCGTTCGATTCACAGCTTGGGTCAGAAGTGGAATAGATTGTAACAGACAGTGTCGTGGATTCGAGAGCGAAAGCAGGGGGAGCACGTCGCGCGGACGCTACATAAGAGAAGAGCGGGTTACCTCGAAACCCGGGGGATTGGTGTGCATGGGAATCTCCCTTAAATCATATTATTCGGTGGGTTGATTATAGCACGATGTTTTAACCACGATCAACTCCCCTAATTTGGGGGGAGCCAGAATCAAAAAGGAGAGCCGCGTTGGACTCTCCTTGAATGTGCTTGGTCACTGGCTAGCGAGCCGGGGTGTGATACGGTTCGACACCATAGTAACTGTAAATCTTGTTCAGCCAATCATCGTTCGCTGTGCTCGGCCAGTTGTTTTTGTCAAAGCCAGGGGCATTTTCCAGACGTTCACGGGTGATATCCAGAATGATGCGCTCGCGATCCGTATCAAACTGCATCATCTCCCACGGGATGGCGAACAATTTGTCGCCCAGGCCCATGAAGCCACCAAATGACAACACGGCATAAGCCACACGTCCGGCATCCAGATCAAGCATAAATTCTTCGATCTGACCCAGGGATTCACCCTTCGGGTTGACAACACCAGTATGCATCAAGGTTGATGCGGATAGCACACGAACATTGGTTGTAGTTTTCATCGTCGTATTCATCAGTGTTTTGCCTTCCTTTGTTCTGTACTGTACCCATATCCTAGCACTGGAATATAAATCTAACCTTGAAGGCATCTAAATCTAAGATGAGTCCTGATTTTCGGCTAAAAACGCGCTAACACATCGGCCAGCAGCGCTTCATCACGCGCCTGGATCAGCTCATTGGTCAGCTCAGTCATACCGAAATCCAGCCAGGGCGGGTAGACCTGCGCCCCATCCTCGAAGAAAAACGTATCGCCAATCGACATCAAATCCCAATACGGATGATACGATCCACCTGCCGCGAGATAAGCATCCAGAAATTGATTGGCGCAGTCCACACCATACAGCGCGGTTAGATTCACACGCATGTGGCCGACATCCGCGCCTTCCGGGCCGACACAGGCATTGACCCAATCGACCACGCCGCTCAGCAGCCCATCCTGCCACAGGATATTGGTCGGGTGATAATCACGGTGGATAAAGGTAGGCGTATAGGCCGGTTGAGGCTCATGCTGCAAAATATCCAGCGCCCGCTGCCATAACCCTGGCTGCCGCTTGCCCCAGGCAGGCGTAAACAACTGGTCCGGCTGCTGGTAACGGAAATGTGTCCAGCCGAAATCCGCAGGCGCTACCTGGTGGATTTCCAGCAGCGTTTCCGCCATCTGCCGCAGCCAGTTCGCCATATCAGGCGGCCTCAACATAATTTCACCCGGCAGCAGGGTCATCAGCAACACCGCAAGCGGACACTCCACCCCATAATCCACTGCGACCAGTTCCGGCGTGACCACGGGCGATGCCTGCATCCACTTCAGCACGGCAGCCTCGTGAGCGGCCAGGTCCGGCTCCTCGGCCAGCCATTCCGCGTTATCGTACAGCCGCAGAATATAGTCCTCGTCCGCGCGGATTTTGAGCAGCGTCGTCGAGGTGCTGCCTTTGAGGACTTCAGCCGCACGCACCGGGCCAACCTGCTGCTCCACCCAGCGGCGGATTTCAGGCGAAAACGGGTTTGTCATGAGGGTATTTCTCCACCAATTAAAAC
>JAIOHN010000021.1 GCA_019912985.1 Anaerolineae bacterium
TCATTCATAACCTGGTGTATGGTATTGGAAAGCCGCTGCTGGAAGCTGGCGCGCTGCCAGCCTCGATGGCGAACGCAGCCGATCGCACGACTTTTGATAAGAATGATGGCAGCCTGTTGAACCCGATTAACCTGGGGCTGAAAGTCTTGAATTATTTCGACCGCAAAAATGTGATGAGCGAACCGCAGGGTCGCTCGACAGTGAATTTGTGCATCAAAGGGCGCAAACCGGCATGACTGACCCGGAGCGCTTCGATACATCCATGCAGCCTGTTTCACATGAGGCCAAGATCGCGGCAGAAAGCGCAGTGGTGGAGCCTTCATCTCCGCCGCAAACCGACGAACCTTCCCGCCGCTTTGAGGATCTCACCCTGGCTGAGGTAGTCGGACAGTTCTGGCGCGCGCCGCAGGGAACTGTGCGCGCTTTGCGCGAAATCGCGCGGACACCCCGCAGCCAGCCCACACCAGTACTTGAAGCACAGCCATTACCACAAGCCGCTGTCCCAGTCCGTTCGATAGCCCCTGGCGCGCCTGCTGTAGCGACTGATGAGTCACGACGCGAGGCGTTCCAGCTAGGCATTCGTTTCACGGCGTTTCTGGTCGCGTGGTGGGGCAATGGCATTATGGCGAATGCGCCTGTGCGCACAGAATCACTGGCACTGGATGCTGGCGCGCCGTTTCTGCTGGTCGCTTTCCTGTTGTGGATCGTGGGCGATCTGTATGGGGAATGGCCCGCACTCAAGACATGGTGGGCGCAGCGTGGCGCTGCTAAAGCAGCCGAGCCAACTGGCGAACCTGCTGAATCAGGCGGAACCTGGGCGGTCATCCACCCGGTGCGCATCCTGATGGCCCTCAGCGGTGTATTTTTTAGCTTGCTGGCATTTCGCTTTAATGTCGATAACCAGTTCACGTTTGTGGGTTTCTGGTCGTGGGTGATCAGCATTCTGCTGTGGGTGGGGGCGCTGGCCCCTGCCAGCTGGGGATGGCGCGCGGTGCAAGCGGCGTGGCCGAGTATAAGAGATTTTGACTGGCGCAAAAGCTGGACATTCTGGGCGCTGGTGGTGATTACACTGCTGGCAGCCAGTATGCGGTTGACTCATGTCCCCGACGTGCCACCAGAGATGACCAGCGATCATGTCGAGAAAATTCTCGATTCACAGCGCGTGCTGGATGGCAACCACGAGATTTTCTTCCCCAATAATGGCGGTCGTGAAGGCGTCCAGATGTATGCCATGGCGCTGTTCTCGCAGCTGCCGGGCATGAGCATGGATTTTACAACGCTCAAGCTCCTCACGGGGGTTGAAGGAATCATCGCCGTGCTGCTGATGTACTGGCTGGGACGATCGCTGTTTGAAGAGAACAAGCGCCTGGGCAATCTGGTTGGGTTAATGATCGCGGCGCTGGTCGCGGTCAGCTACTGGCATACGGCGCTCAGTCGATTGGGACTGCGCATCGTGCTGACGACGATCGTGACCACCTTGCTGCTGCTCTATCTGGCGCGAGCTATGCGCCACAACCGGCGCGGCGATTACATCAAAGCCGGGCTGGTGCTGGGATTCGGCCTCTATACCTATCAGGCCGTACGGATGCTGCCGGTCGTGATTATCGTCGGTGTTGGACTGGCGTTTTTGTTCGCGGCGCGTAACTGGCGGATGCGCGGGCATTATGCCTGGAATTTTATTGTGCTGGTGGTGATCGCCTTTGTGGTGTTCTTGCCGCTGTTTGGTTACTGGCTGGAATATCCTGAAGATTTCTGGCGGCGCACTTCCGGGCGGTTGTTGGGCGATGACCTCATCCAGGAAACGCAGGAAGATGGCACCATTATCACTCGTGATGCCACGATTCAGGAGCGGCTTGCAGCGTTTAATGAAAATCTGCCGATCCTGACGAATAACTTCCGCAACGCGCTGTTGATGTTCAACTGGAAAGGCGATGTCGCCTGGATTAATGCCGCGCCCAACCGGCCTGCGCTCGATAGTTTTACCGGCGCATTGTTCATTGTCGGGCTGGCAGCGTGGTTGAT
>JAIOHN010000252.1 GCA_019912985.1 Anaerolineae bacterium
ATCGGCGCATCGGGCAGTATTGGGTCGAGTGCGGTCCAGCTTGCGAAGCACTTCGGGGCAGATGTCACTGGTGTATGCAGTACGGCGAACGTGGAGCTGGTCAAATCGCTGGGCGCAGATAAGGTCATTGATTATAAGAAAGAGGACTACAGTCACAGTGGGGAGACCTATGACGTCGTGTTCGATACCGTCGGCAAGAGTTCATTCTGGCAGGCCAGGCGCGTCCTCAAGTCAGGCGGCCTCTATCTGACGACGATCATTTCGCCGGCCATTCTCCCCCTGATGCTATGGACTTCAAAGTTCGGCAGCAAAAAAGCAAAGATTGTCTTTGCAGGCTTACGGCCAGCCAGTGAAAAGAACGGCTATCTGGGCCTGCTGCTGCAACTGGTTGAAGCGGGACGCTTCAAGCCGGTTATCGATCGCCGCTACCCGCTGGAACGCATCGCCGAGGCACACCGCTATGTCGAGACGGGGCACAAAAAAGGCAATGTGGTCATCACGGTGGCACAATCATAATAGCTGAGCGTCAATCAGTTCTCTCTTGGTTTTTCCTCCGAAAACTAAGTCAAGCCCAATACCCTCATCATTGGTGAGGGTATTCCCAACACAGCAACCGGTTATTCTTCTAAGAAGCATTCTGATGCATTTCCGTAGGACATTGATCTTGACACTGATCCTGGTGACTCTGTTGCCCGGCTTCATCGCCACCGCCCAGGACGACCCGCAGCCGTTCCCTGTAGGGGTCAAACGTATAACAAGGTACAAATGGGGTAGACTCTTCGTGTTTGGTCCACAGGAGTAAACTTCCACATGATTTGGTTTGTCGTGATTCATAAGTTGATTGGAACGAATCCGATAGCGTTTCTTAAGCTCGCTGACTTGCGGACGGAGAACGAACAATTTGGTCAGCTAGCAGCGGTGTTGACACTGAGGCACCGGTTACTGGATGATGAATATGCACAGAAGCGGAACTCACACGCGCGGCACAGGTACTTCCCTCTGATAGTCATAGTCAGGCGTTCGAGTCCGGGGGTTTACGGTAACACAGGCAAAACCACTACCCGTATCCCCCTCACTACTGCCTTCGGCCGACAGGATAAACGTATCCTACTGATGGATGTCGATTTCCAAGCCAACATCTCTAAGGTACAATTACGGCACCCGGCACTACAAACAAGGTAGGTGTCAAATAAGGTTCTCATCATCGTTTTGTTCGCTGCGAACTCTACGAAAACGGTTAATCAGTGGTAGTCGCGATCTGCTCGTCACCCGCGGCAGTTCGACCTGGGCGCTGCTTAACCAGGCGATGAGGCTGGCCTTGCCGCCACTTTTCCTCGTTCCACAGGCTAATCCAACCACCACCAAAACGCATCGGGTTGTGCTTCCCTTTCACAAACGACAGGCCAAGCACGAGCAATCCAGTCAAGCCATTGCTGACGAGCGCTGCCCCTTGATAATCTAATAAAAAACATGCAGCCAACAGCCAGGTGCCCAGGATCGTGTTCACAAAACGCGCTGACCGGGTGACTTCCCACACACTTACAATCGAAAACGCTACGATAAGGGGACCAAAAATCCGGTTGTTCGTGTTTGCTGCCTGGCTGTAACCTGATACCAGATCAGGGGCGGCCATCAGCCAGAGCCCTAAAAGTGCGCTAATAATCTGAGCCCACATCAGTTGACCTCCAAACTCGCCGATTGATGGTCATAGTTGGGGTTCTTCTGGCCCAGAAATGCTTGCCATACCGAATCACCATGCTTTGAGACACGTTTGAGGTATTGCAGGCTTGCCAGAAATTCATCCATTGCTGGGCCAATCATCAAAATAGAAATCAGTGCTGAACAAAGACAGAGCGTACACCAGCTATCGAACAGCACGGGCTGGAAAATCACCAGGGTGATACTTACTGCGCCCAATGGCCCCACGGCAATCCCAAAGATGATGACAATCCAGGGCATGGTGCGCCAACGATCACGCCCCCCAATCACACCGGTCACAGCATCTACCAGATAAGCCAGCGCCCCTAACACGCCATCAGGAATGGGCAAAATCGTCGAAACCCCAGAAGTCAACACTTCCCGCGTGCCATTCCCAAAAAACGGCTCCCATACAGCTGTAATCAAATCCAATTGAAAAGCACCCAGATAGGATGCAATCAGCAGCCCAATCAAAGCCAGCCCCACAATCGGCAATCGCTGATGCCAGGATGAGGGGTTATTATCCCAACCAGGAGGATAGTACGTGGCTTCAGGGGCCTTCTGCTCTTCCATGCGGATACTCATCAGTCGTGCCCGCGGACCACACTCATGACCACAGCCGCTAGGGCCGCTGCACCAACACCCGTTATGGCGGACAGCCATCGTCGATGCAAGGCCCAGTTAAGATACCAGCTATGCTTACGAGCGCGACTGTCGAAATTCCCATGTGGTCCGTAATCACGATCTTCATCGACCGGGTGCCAGAGGTTGTAGGGCTGGTCAGGGTCACGTGGTTCGTCGGTCTGCTGGCTCTGATAACCTGTTCTTGCCAGCACCCAATCTCCTAACCCCGGGAAGAATTTATTGCCGACAATCGCCTTAAATGATGAAAAGCCAACAAACACCTCCCGACGATCGTGATGTGCTGCCCAGACAATGGCGCGTGCTGCCACTTCCGGTTCATAAATCGGCGGTACAGGCTGTGCCTTGTTTGAGAGATGATTTTTCACCCAACCGAACTGCGGTGTGTTCATTGCTGCCAGATGTATCATACTGACATGAATGTGATTGCCGTCGTGTAAAAGTTCAGCGCGCAGTGAATCGGTAAAGCCTTGGATCGCGTGTTTGGAGCCACAGTAGGCGGATTGAAGTGGAATCCCTCTATAGGCCAATGCCGATCCCACCTGCACGATGGATCCTCGTTGGCGAGGGCGCATACGCTTCAAAGCTGCCAGCGTACCATAAACAAAGCCCAGGTAATTCACCTCGGTAACACGCTTGAATTCTTCCGGGGAAATCTCCTGAACCGGCGCAAATACGGAGGTCATGGCGTTGTTCACCCAGATGTCGATGGGGCCAAGGTTCTCCTCAATCGCCTGTGCGGCATTTTCTACCTGTGCAGGATCCGACACATCCGCGATATAAACAAACGCCTGACCGCCTTCACGTTCGACATCCCCACGTGCGCCAGCCAATCCTTCTTTACCGCGCGCGATAAGGCCAATCTTCGCTCCCTGTTTGGCAAATTCCCGCGCCGTTGCGCGGCCCACGCCAGCTGAAGCGCCTGTAATCACCACGACTTCCGACTTTTTCTCTGACATCAACAAAGCCTTCTTCTCTTAAACAGTGTATAAAACCAGTGTAATAGGTGCTGCCTAATTTCCCATCGACCAACCTGGGTAGTTAGAAAGTGGTCAGTTGGCCCATTTGGGTAATTCAACACCCCACCTATACTACCAACGTAGAAAAACAGAAAAGACAAAGGCAAAACAATGCTCTCAAGAGATATGTGGCACAAGTATGCCATCATCTACTCTCTGGATGTTGAGACATTCATGGATGGTAATAACGATGGAATTGGCGACTTTAAGGGATTATCACAGCGCCTGGAAACTATCGCCAGCCTGGGTGTGAACTGCATCTGGCTACTGCCCTTCTATCCTACCCCAAACCGGGACAATGGGTATGACATTAAGGACTACTACGGCGTTGATGGGCGCTTAGGAACATTGGGCGATTTTGTGGAATTCATGCATCAGGCACAGGAATTAGGCATGCGGGTCATTATAGACCTGGTGGTCAACCATACCTCCAATGAGCACCCCTGGTTTCATTCCGCACAGGAAGATCCTGATTCCAAGTACTATGACTATTACGTCTGGTCAGAAGAAAAACCCGAAGACGCAGATGAGGGAATGGTGTTCCCTGGTGTGCAGGAAAGTACCTGGACTTATTCAGAAAAGGCAGGAGCCTGGTATTTCCACCGCTTCTATAAGCACCAGCCAGATTTGAACATCTCCAACCCCGATGTCCAGGAGGAAATCCGCAAAATCATGGGGTTCTGGCTGGAGCTAGGAGTATCAGGTTTTCGTATTGACGCCGCCCCCTTCCTGATTGAGCTACGCGGATTGGATGCTCCTAAAGATACAGATAAATATCAATATCTAAAGGAGTTTCGACAATTCCTGTCTTGGCGGAAGGGAAACGCCATCATGCTGGCAGAAGCCAATGTCCCTATGGATAAAGTTGATGAATATTTTGGCGACGGCAACAAGCTGCACATGCTGTTTCATTTTATGCTGAACCAGTATACGTTCCTGTCTCTGGTACGACAGGATGCATCCTATCTAAGGGAAGCTCTCAAAAACACACCCGATATTCCCAACATCGGCCAATGGGCGATTTTCTTGCGCAATCACGATGAGCTTGATCTGGGTAGACTCTCTAAGGAACATCGCGAGGAAGCTTTTGAAGAACTGGGGCCAAAGGAAAACATGCAGATTTACCATCGCGGCATTCGGCGACGGCTGGCACCTATGCTGGATAATGATCCACGCCGGATTAAGCTGGCGAACAGCCTGATGCTCACTTTGCCCGGTTCTCCCGTCATTTACTATGGTGAAGAGATTGGCATGGGTGATGATCTGTCTTTGAGCGGTCGCAGCAGCGTCCGTACACCCATGCAGTGGTCCTCTCGGAAAAACGCCGGTTTTTCATCCGCCCCGGAAGATAATCTCATCCGCCCTGTGATCAAAGATAGCGAATTCGGCTACAAAAACGTCAATTATGCTGACCAGAGCCGAGATGAGGACTCGCTGCTGCACTGGATGAGGCGTGCGCTGCGCGCCCGACAAGAATGTGAAGAATTCGGCGCGGGAAATTTTGAGCTGATTGATGTCCAGGAATCTGCCGTGCTGGCCCATCGCTGCTGGACGGATGAAGGCGAAGTGATGGCTATTCATAATCTATCGGACAAAGAAGTTTCCATTACGCTCAACTTTGATTCCAAAGTAGATCACCTGCTCGATGTGTTGGGTAATAAACTCTACAAACCTGAGGATGGCGCTCGGAAGTTAACAATGGAGGCGTATGGTTATCACTGGCTGCGCGTGATTTAATGAGTGATGAAAACCAAAAGGACACTCTTCGGAGTGTCCTTTTTGGGTCTTGCTTCAACGCGCTTTAGTTGCCGATTTCATCCTGAGCAAAGTCGATGAACTGAACATTATCGACATTCAGAATTTCGATAATCGTGTAGTTCTCAAGGCCCTGCGGGATCAAACCCTGCTGCGCCCATTCGACCATGTTCACACGGTTACTGCTACCCTGCATCTGATTACCCTGCTGCATGTTCTGGTTCTGCATGGTGTTCAGATTCTGGGTGGTACTCTGCAGCGATGTGCGAGCACGCTCGATGTCGTTTTCACGCAGCGATGCAGCCGCATCACGCAAAGACTGTGCGATTTCTGGATGGTTTCCTTCAAGGTCGGCTGCTGTGTTATCCAATGTTTGAGCGGTTTCTGCACGCAGATTCTCGTCCAGCGTTTCCAGATTGCGATCAAGTTCATTCAAGATTACAACTGCATCCTCGTCAGCATCCCAGTAGTTCACACCTGCCAGGTTTTCACCAGCACGGTTGTAGTCATCGTTCATCATGGCAGTATTCTCAGCATTTGTGCCTTCGGCAGTAAAAAGCGCACCAAAATCAGTCTGTGCACCCTCCTGAATGGCGATAAGCGACGGATGTACACGACCTGTCACCGTAACGTGTGCCTCTTTCATAATTTCAGGCGAAAAAGACTGGGTGGAGTTATTCACGACCAATACAAGATCGTTATCCAGCGTGGCACCTTCACCTAACGCAAACATACGCGAATTAATGAAATCACCTATTTCGCCTTCGAGTGTCACTACACTACCATAGTAGTCAGCAGAATCATTCGTGACGTCTTCAATATTAGCATCAGCCGATATATCGGTCAGCTGCTGCGGATTAGGATCATTCCAGTTTATCCAGGTTACATCTGTACCTGCAATAACATCATCCGTTGCAGCATCCTGCGCAATTACCAACGATTCAGCGCTGAGCGCAAATACGCAAATCAATAACACTAGTGATCTCAATTTCATTAAAAGTCCTCCTTATTTCGCTTTGGTCAAATCTTGACACGGTAGTATCTAGAATTACCTTAATAGTATGTCCTATATGAGGGTAATAATCATGATGCATACAATGGGTTTATCCTTGGTGCGATGGTTGGGTGGACAGGTAGGTCAAGTGACTATAAGCGGTTTAGCCCCTGGAAAGAGCCTTCAAACGTCAATTTCTGGCCTTTTAGACTTGTTGAATAGTTAACCTTCTTGGAAAACAGGTTGTGGAATAGGGTAATTTAAATATCACTCTGGCGTGGCTTTGACAGGTTAAATTCATGGTGCTGACCAAGTATCTAATACGATGAGGATATAATACTGGTATATGCACCATGAGCGTCTCCGATCTCTATCAGAGCAAGAAACTTCTCTAGTTGCAGCCTACATTGCGACGTTCATCGCTCACTGTGACTGCTATCCGCTACAACAGCCCGACGGCAGTTATCTCACATGGTACCAACCGCTCGAGTCCAGCCTCATCGCCCGCCATCTAAAAGGACAGATCACACTCGGCACCTATGCCCTAGATGAGCAAGGAATCGTTTCCTACCGGGAAACGTCGCGACGGGGTGGTCACCTGTGGCTGTTCACCCCACCACTTCCCGGTTTGCTCGCCCGGCGCTTCGGCCAGACCTTGCTGGCGCGGCATGACCTGCCGCAGGGGGAACCTTATGCTAACGTTCACTGCTATCGCAATTTTCTGGCTGAACCAGGTGCATCATCATTTGAACTCACACTATCTTTCTGGTTTAGCCCCACGACCTGCAGTAACCAAAATGCACCGTCAACAGTGCAAGCACTGGAATTTAGCATGAGTAAGTGGGAAGCGGGACAACGTTATGAGGTCGCGCTTCAGTGGCAGAATGTTGGCGAAGGTGCTCCTCAGTGGCGCTACTGGGATCCCTCACAACCGGACAGATGGGTTCCAGTTCAGACCGAGGTTATAAGTCGCTGTTTACAGGGCAGTACATGGCACACGCTGACACTTAACGGTGAGATCATTGATCAAGCAGTGCATTACCAGAGTTTTACGCTTGATGGTCAAATGTGTCCACTTGATATGAGTGCCCCGTCAGTGACGGAAGGTGTCGATGATAAACTGGCGATCGCTGTTCCGTTGGACGGAAATTCAACGGGTACACCATATGATGTTTTTATCGACAATGTTGTTTTTCGTCGCAATGCCCCTGTCACACCTGAGATCCTTGTGACCACATCTGCGAACCTGCGCTCTTGTGCGAGTCAGAGGTGTAGCACATTAACGGGTTTATCCAAGGGTGAGGTTATTCCCCTTGTTGCTATCAATGAAAACGGCGAATGTATAAACGACAATTGTGTCTGGTACGAAACCGATTTCTTTGGATCGCAAGCCTTCATTCACAGCTCAGTGGCCACTATTTCGGGAAGCCCGCTTCCTCAATCAGAAGCAAGTTGTGTTGAGACAGGAGAAAGAACCATTGAGTTTTCATTCAATGTGCCGGATGGCTATAATGCTTACATTGGCTCAAATGGTGTGGGTATTAATCCACAAAACATGAGGTATGGTCGACTTTTCACAACAATTACAGGACCATTCGAGCGCACACTATACATTAACAATGGTGTTTACTGCACAGCTGCTGCCATAGGCAGCGCAAATGAGAGCACTGCGTGGAAGACCATGCAGGACGCATGTACCGGAAAAGAATGTAAAGCACTCAATCTCCCACAGGATCTTGCGAGTATTGGAGGCTAATTCATAGGCAAACTCTAAATGAAAGAAATTTTTCTTAGTTACAGTCGAAAGGATCAAAAATTCGCGGAGAAGTTGTTTAACTCTTTAACTTTGGCTGGAGCTTGTGTTTGGATGGATCGCAAAGACATCCGCGCAGGAGAAACGCGGCAAGATGCTATAGATAAAGCGTTGCATGACTGTAAGATAATGCTTGTTATTGTTTCGCCTAATTCTACGAAATCGAAAAATGTCAAAGAGGAATGGCAGTATTTTAAGAACCGCGACAAGACGGTAATTACGGTGCGGTGGGGTGTCACAGAACAACACTACCAACTTGATAACGTTCAGTTCATCGAATTTTATAAAAAGATTACAATGTTGCCCTCCAAGTTTTATACACAGAGTTAAAAAAACGTAATGTTGACTTTAATTGTAATGATCGAGAGACGTCTGGGGATCGACCAGATAGAGCATGGTCAAGGAAGATAAGGCGACAGCCTTGGTATTTAGTTCTAGCTTTGCTGGATGTTTTTGTCCTTTTAACGTTTTTTCTAGAGGCTGTTAGGCACTTTTGACGATAGAATGGGGGAATGGATAGAAAACCATACCCCACTGATGTAAATGACGAAGAATGGGCATTCATTGCCCCCTATCTGACCTTGATGCGAGAAGATGCGCCTCAACGCGAATAT